>JALUWH010000284.1 GCA_027019685.1 Ghiorsea sp.
CCCTAAGCAGGTTGATGAATTGATTACCAGCCTTGTTAAATCGGGTTCAATCAATGGTAGGTCTTTTGTTTTCCCTCGTGGTGTTAGTCGTAAAGTTAAAGGCTTAGCATGTGTTAATGATACTCTTGGCAAAGATTTGCGTTTTATCTTTTACAATAAGTGTGAGGAAATGCTGCAACACCTAAAAATAGATAAAGACGATGTAGAACTTTGTCATTATCACGCAAAATTGATAAATGAAGCCTATGGTGTTTTAAGAGGTGAACTAAGCTTACGTTCCAGTTGGTTTAAGCGTAGAAAATCCAGTAATTTTTATAAGTTTTACAAAACTGGTCAAACTTTTGAAGCAGTCTATAATCGAACTGTTTTATCGATAGAGATTGGAGCAAGCAATATGAATGATAACAAATTAGAAAATCTTAAAACTAAAATACCTAAACATGTTCTTCCTACCTATATGATGTGGCTTGATGGTTTAAATATTGCACAAATTAAAACAGTTCTTGGTGGTGGTGTACGCTCAAAGACTGCCGACCAAATGTACTGGAGACACTCTAAGCTTTTAAAGGATGACTTCGGCATTAATATCAAGGTGCGTCGCATTGGTCAGGAAGCTAAAGTTAAATCTAATGTTGTCCCTATGCTTCGAGTTCTTGAAGCTACAGAAAAAGAAATCCCTCAATGGATGATAGACGAAGGTCTGATTTATAAACCGAACAAACATCTTTTAACTGTGGTTAAATAGTTTTATTTGATTTTTAATGTGCATTTTTTTTAATATGTTAGAAAGAGTAGGGGGCTTTATTCCAAAGTATTGTGCTACTATCTTCTTTTGTGCTCCACTATTTACCATTGTATATATGCGATTGTTTCGTGCTTCAATCTTCTTTTTATTATATAATTTTTTTCCAAGGGCTTGATAACTTTTTATAGTTTCACTGTCTTTGTATTTGCTGACTGCAGTCAGAAAATACATCTGTGCTTTAACCCCATGTTTTAATTTGATTTTGTGACTATATAAACTGAATAAATTGTAAGTTATTTCCCAATTCTTTAAATTATCGCGTTGTTTTGCTGCCTTGGCTCGGGAAATTTTTTCAAAATTTTTGTTGTGTTTTAGATGTGTTTTTGTTTGTTGGTTCAGAAAATTGAACATTGAATTTAAGACTTCAATTTGATTGTTTGAGAAATGTATTTTTATTTCTCCACCGTGAAAGGTTGGTTTGTAATCAATTTTTAAAACATCATTTTCATGCTGTGAAATAGTGTTTTTTTTTCTTGTCATTTCTTAACCCCAAAACCCCGAAATTGAGAAAGAAAAATAGATATTTTAATTGTCTAATCAAGCCCGAAAAAATGTCGCATAATATATATTATGTTACATTTATGGCGTGTATTTTATAAGGTACCACAATGATGGCATTACCATGTATTTGTCGGTGCTCGTTTTAAGTCTTCAGCATAATCTAAATCAAATGACATATCTAAAGCTTTAACACTTAGACCTAACCGACTGATATTACTTATTGTTTTGTCAAAAACCGTACTTGAACCCCAATCAATATCATCAAAAATACTTGGTGAATAATTTGCCATAGCTATCAGGTCGTAACCGCCATCTTCAACTGGTCCGATAACCACATCATGATTGTTAAGTGCGGCCATTGCCTGCTGGTAACGCCCAATGTTTACGTGAGGTGAATCAGTCCCAAGAAACATGATAGGCCTGCTTTCACCCTTAAAAGAAGCTGCAGCTAAAGATTGAAGCCGTTGCCCTAGATCACCTAAGCCTTGATGTTGCAACTGGCAAGCATGCTCCTGTTGCAGTCTTTGGAAAAACTGATGCTCAATATCATCTACGGCCAACCATACATCATCGAAGATGCTGCAAACCTTTGTCACAACGACCTCCGTCATCTGCTTGTGTAACGTGGCGGCTTGCTCTGCAGTATACCTAGGCATCAGCCTAGTTTTTACCTTACCAGCAATAGGTGCTTTAGATAAAACAATAACGCGCATTAACGCGCATTCCTATACATTTTGACAAGCTTTTCTGGCTCTATACCCAACCAATATAAAAGGCGTAATTTCCACATCAGGACTACTGTTTTCATAATGCCATGTTTCTCCCAACGGCGACTTGAGGTTGTTAGCGTATCTTTCAGGCATGCAACATGTCCGATAGTCCTAAGCTTCTTGCTCAAGGCTACATCTTCCATTAAAGCCAACTCAGGAAAACCACCGACATTCTCAAAAACATGCCTAGAAACAAAAATTGCCTGGTCTCCCGTGCTTACCTTAGTTAAACAAGACCTAAGGTTTATAAAAAAGCTTATAATTCGGTAGCTTATATTGTGTCCTGACAAACATATATTAAACCGACCCGATAGAGAGCCCTGACTATAAGTTTTTTTGATGTTCGAGATATTACTTGAACTAATCGATGTATCTATATGTAAAAAAAGGATAATATCAGATTTAGTATTTTTCGCACCTTTATTCATTTGTTTAGCACGCCCCAGCTCTGAGTTTAAACATTTAAAACCAGCATCAAGAATTAGACGTTTTGTTTTGTCGGTTGAACCACCATCTACAAACACCAACTCATCAGTGGCGTCTAGTTCAAGACGTTGTATTCTTTTGATAGCATGAGCCAGTGTTTTTTCCTCATTAAAAACAGGAATCACAATGGCAAGGCTGGGTAAGTTTTGATCTGACAAGTTATGCGCCCACGACAATCGGAGTCCAACCACTCCCCTCTTCTCTAAAGTTGGTAATTTGACCACGCCATGCGCGCCCAGCCATAGCAATTAAACGCTCACCATGCATATAAAGTCGAATATCAAATTTATAAGACACATCACCAATCTGAATTAAACTTGGCGGCACTAGCTTCTGCATCACTGTGGATGAAGTTTCCAATGCATCAAAGCGTTTGCGGCTCATGCCTTTGCCCAATAAAACACCCTTTCCACCATGACGTGCTGCAGGTTTAAATACCCACTGCTTACGTGTTTGCCAAGCTTGGTCTTTATCGTATTCTGAAAGTACATGTGTTTCTGGCACAACATGTCGAAACAAATTCAAAACTTCAGTGTGAACACAAGATTCAAGTAAACCATCACGCCACCAATCTACCATGCGGTTTTTATCACCAATTAAGGCATAACTTCGTGGATATGGGTTAAGCGCAACTTGTTTATTCATAAATGCTTGGCGAATATGCTGCATAGGCTCTGATTCCAAGTAAAAATCTGTATGACGATTGTAAATCATATCAATTTTCATGCCTTGCACATACAAACCATCAGCCTGTAACTTAAGGTCTTGTGGGCTAACCAAGCTAACTTTATGACCATTTGATTCTAACAATGAAGCATACGCTTGCATTTCTGGGTACATATATTGCTGATTAATATTATCGTCCATAATTGCAATGTGCTGCCATGATGCTTCAAACATACCCAATAAACGAGATTGTAAATCACTAGGCAGTTCAGGGTGTGAACATTGAGGAATCCAACCATCATCTTTTTCCCATAAACCGCCTGCATTATTATTGATTTCTATCAATTTTGGACCTGTATCGTTTAGATGGAAATCATAGCCCATTAATATGGATGGATTTTCAGATACAATTTTTGCTGTTTCAGGCAGTTTTTCTGCTAATAAAGCAAGATACGTTGGGTTGCTTTTTAATTGATATGCAGCTCTGGCAAAGGAAAGCATAGTCTGAAAGTCATGTTGAGAAATGGAAACGGGTGTTTTAGTAGCTAAAGTCATGCGCCCCACCCTACCCAAATTTTAAGTTGCCGCTAATATCCATGCCATGAATGATTTATCACTTGCCAGCATCACTTTAGAAACACTACAAAAGTGTATGAAAACATGGGGACTTCCTGCATTTCGTGCCAAACAAGTATTGGATTGGCGCAACAAAGGTGTGCTTGATTTAACCGACATGAAAAATATCCCAAATCAAGTTAAAGTGATACTTGAAGAAAAGATACAAGCACAAGCTTTACAATTGGTTAGCAAACAAAAATCAAGTGATGGTACACGTAAATATTTATTTGCTTTAAACCGCGAAGGGCAAGCCAAAAAACATATTGAAACCGTGCTTATCCCTGAAGAAAACCGAGGTACTGTTTGTATATCATCTCAAGCTGGCTGTGTATTGGATTGTCCGTTTTGTCATACAGGTACGCAGAAATTTGAAGGGAACTTAACACCTGCTGAAATTGTCGCCCAAGTTTTGGCAGTCAAACAAGATTTGTTGAATGACCCCATGCTTGAGGGTTTGCATAACCAAGTGACGCATATTGTATATATGGGTATGGGTGAGCCGCTTGCCAATGAAACTGCAGTCTTTGATTCATTGGGCTTACTCATGGCAGAAGACTACCTGCATTTATCACGGCGTAGAATTACGCTTTCGACTTCAGGGCTAGTACCACAAATTGAACGCTTGGGCAGAGAAGCTCCTGTTAATTTAGCCATTTCTTTGCATACAGCCATCAATGATTTACGAGATACACTTGTACCCATCAATCAAAAACACGATTTACAAAAACTACGTAAATGCCTCAATACTTATCCTTTGGCAAAAAAACGACATATCACTTTGGAATATGTCATGCTGGCAGGTGTGAATGATGATGATGAAGCTTTAAAGGCATTGATTCATTTTGTGAACCCAGAACGTGAACGTGTGAACTTGATTCGGTTTAATACTTATCCAGGAAGTGCTTACCAAGGTTCCTCTAGTGAAGTGGTAGATAAATTTGCAAAGGGCTTGATTTCTAAAGGAATTCGTGCAACGGTAAGGCGGTCTCGTGGGGATGACATTATGGCGGCTTGTGGTCAACTCAAAACAGCTAAGCAATCATAACAAGAGGAAGAAGACACAATGCAACAACGTACAGCAATCATTGGTGGCAGCGGTTTGTATCAAATGGAAGGCATTGAAGTGCTTGATGAATTGGACATTGATACACCATATGGTAAACCATCAGATACCTTAACTTTAGCAAAAATTCATGGGCAAGAGGTTGTTTTTTTACCAAGACATGGAAAAATGCATAGTATTCCACCCCATAAAATCAATTATCGCGCTAATATTTATGCCCTAAAGCTTGCAGGTGCATCACAAATTATATCTGTTTCTGCAGTGGGTTCATTGCGTGAAGATATTGCACCCGGTGATTTTGTGATTGTTGACCAATTTGTGGATAGAACGCGTGAGCGTGCTTCAACTTATTTTGATGGCCCTATTGTTGCCCATGTTTCTCTGGCTGACCCCGTTTGTGCATCGCTACGCAGCCAACTGCAACAAGCTTGTGAGCAGCAACACATCACAACTCATAACAAAGGCACATACATGGTGATGCAAGGTCCACAGTTTTCAACGAGAGCGGAGTCAAATTTATACCGAAGTTGGGGTATGGATGTGATAGGTATGACCAATATGCCTGAAGCCAAACTCGCACGCGAAGCTGAGATATGCTATGCTACTGTTGCCATGTGTACGGATTATGATTGTTGGCATGAAAATGAAGATGATGTGTCTGTATCCAATGTTTTGGAAGTGATGCAAAGTAATGTGGAGAAAGTTAAAATGATGTTAGACACCTTTTTTAAGCGTGGTTGTAATTATACAACAACTTGTGTTTGTCACCAAGCATTGCAACATGGTATTTTTGCAGACTTAAAGGCGCAAGATGATGATGCTTTACGCTCTATTCATGCTTTGGTGAAACGTTTTCTATGAAATTACCTTATATTTTTATCCTGTGTGTCGCACTTACCTTATCAGCCTGCCAAAGTAGTGGCGTTCAAAAACAAAATGAAGATGATGTCACTAAGCGCGCCTCTTTACACTACAGCCTTGGTATCGATGCGCTACATAAAGGGTTTATCCCTAAAGCTTTTGAGGAGCTTATGCTTGCTGATAGTATTGATCCCAAAAATGCAGCAACCTTGGATGCTATTGCCTATTCTTGGCGTTTGCGCGGCAACCTAAAAGAAGCTAAAAAGTATTACCAACGTGCTATTCGTTATAACCCCGCACCTGCAACATATAATAACTATGGTAGTTTATTGGTTGAAATGGGGGAATATAAAGAAGCGGTTAAACAACTTAAACTTGCATTGGATGACCCGCGTTATAATAAACAAGACTTAGCATTTACCAACTTAGGTGATGCTTATGTTGGTTTACAAGATTATGAAAGTGCTATTGCAGCTTATCGTAAAGCGCAGCTTATTGCGCCAAGATGGACTTACCCTAAACTACGCGAAGCTTCAGCCTATGTAGCCATGAAACGACCTAATTATGCGCAAGCACTTTATGAAACAATTTTACGCAGTGAGCCTACAAATCAACAAGCATTGCAAGGGTTAATGGCTCTTTTACAGAAGAAAGGTGAAACGACTGCAATCAAGAACCACTTGCGAACATTTATTAAACATACAAAAGACCCTTTACAAAAAGCTTGGGCAAAAGACGAACTAGCGCAGTTGCAGAAGTAGCTGGAGGTCACAATGGATACACAACAAAATGAAACTGATGATAACACCTTCGCCAAAGAAGCTATCATTTGTGAAGTTGGTGTTAAACTTGAAAAAGCAAGGCAAGCCAAAGGGTTAAGTAAAGAACAAGTTCTTAAAGAATTAAAATTTAATGCATCTTTTTTAGATGCTTTGGAAAGTGGTCAATGGTCTGAAATGCCAGGGGAAATATATGCTCTGGGTTTTTTAAGGCAGTATGCAGAGTTGCTAGGTGTAGATTTAAGCAACGATATTGAGCGTATTAAAACAAACACTTATGAATTAACCACACCCCTCACCTATCCCGATGCACCCATTTCACCCAACCGGACTTGGGCAATGATTGCAGCATTGTTGTTTATTCTTGGTATGATTATAAGCAATTTATTTAATACTGACAGTCCAGTTTCATCGAATAAAGTGAGTCAGCCTCTTAACTTAGCAACTGAAACCAAGCAGAAAAAAATGCAAAATAATAGCGCAATTGTTGATGTGCATGTGAACACGCCATCAGCAGAACAAGTTCCACCAAGTGCCGAAAGCACAAGTAATAACCTTAAACCGCTTAATGTAGAAAAGGGTAACAAGGACAAGATAACGGATACACAAAAAATACAAAACAGCCTCAAAGCGTTTACTTTTATTGCTGTCACCGATGATGTATGGCTACAAATTTATGAGCAAAAACAAGGTAAAGAGCCCAAACTAAAACGTGAAGCTTTATTACGAGTTGGTCAAAGTTTTAGTTTGGATAGTAGCACGGATTTACTCTTAACTTCAGGTAAACCCACTGCACTCAAAGTGTTGCGTGATGGTGAAGTTTTATATGATGTTGGCACATTAGGTGAAGAAGATAAAGTATTGAAATTGTTTAAACTTTAGCTTATATCGCCTAAAAGACTATGCATAACAGGGCTGCTTAAAGCTTGGCTAGCAGCTTCTAATTCAGCTTGTTTTTTCCGCTCACCTAAACCTATGCCCAAGCATTTTCCTTGTAGCATACATTCGGCTTTAAAACGCGGGGAGCTTTGAATACCCAAGTCTGTAATCTTATAACTTGGTAACCCTAGCTTATTTGCCTGTGTTAATTCTTGTAACTTACTTTTTGCATCCCGTAAATTTGAAGGTTCAACTTGGTTGATTAAGTTTGACCAAGCATTTAAAACCACCTGCTTGGCTTGTTGCCAACCAGCATCTAAAAAGACTGCACCAATGATAGATTCAACAGCATTGGCAGCAATGGAAGGTGACTTCAAATGCCCTGTCTTATCACGCTCACCATCACCTACATTTAAAAAGGAAGCCAGCTTCCAAGCCTTGGCTACTTCCAATAAGGCATCTTTACAAACCAAGTTGGCTTTCATTTTGGACAATGCACCTTCATTAAGCTGCGGGTATTGATGATATAAATATTCTGAAATGATAAGTCCAAGTACTGAGTCACCTAAAAACTCTTGACGTTCTAGGTGCTCCGATGCTTTTGACGCATGGGTTAAAGCCTTTTTGAGTATGGATGTATCATGAAAGGCATAACCGATGATTTGTTCTAAGCTTTTCTGTTTCAAGGTGTTTCAGCATAAGGCGCAAAATCAAAGTCCATACGCGCCCTAAGCCTTAGTTTATCCATAGGTTTGACTTCACTTTCCTTATATTCTTTATCTGGATCCACACTTTCAGGAGGACCTAAAAGCCATAATGTGATGTGGTATTCAGTAGCAATTTGTAATTTCCCATTTTCTTTGCTAATCGTTAAATTATCAAAAAACTCAGGTGGCAAGGCTTGTAAATCAATCGTTTGAATTTTAAATAATTCATCAATGCGCCGTTTTACGGCACCTTCTGTTTCCGTAACAAGATTTTCAGCAGTGCCTTCAAAAACATTTTGTACTTTTAAATTGTTATAATATACAGGAATAACCTGCCCACCAATAAAAACACTTCCCCCAATTAAAGCTAACCAAAACAATAACTTAAACATAGTAAACTCCCCTATTAATGCACCAATGTACCTAATCTATCCCAACGAATTGAACCTGTAGCATCATTCCAAGACCACCAAATGACGACAGCTTTACCTACCAAGTATTTTTGAGGCACAAAGCCCCAAAACCTTGAATCTCTTGAGTTATTGCGATTATCACCCAAGACAAAATATTTCCCAGCAGGCACTTTCCATTGACCATCACGAATAGAAAAGTTTTTACGCAAAACATGATGTTTTATACCCGTTAAATCCTCTTCAAACAAGCCTGATACATCAACTGCGTGATTACCCATAAAATAGGAATGCACACCAAGTTCCTTTAAAGGCATTTTTTTACCGTTCACATAAAGCTCATTATTGAGGTATTCAATGACATCACCTGGTACGCCTACAATACGTTTGATATAGTCTTTACTTCTATCCTTAGGATAGTCAAACACAACCACGTCACCGCGTTCAGCTTCGCTTTGCAACCATTGAATATCGGTAAATGGAACACGCAAGCCATAGTTGAATTTAGAGACAAATAAATAATCTCCCACTTCAAAGGTTGGCACCATACTGGATGATGGTATAACAAAAGGTGCAACAATAAAGCTACGAATAACCACAGCAATCAGCACAATAACAACGAGGCTTTCAACCCATTCGCGCCAACTGGATTTCTCAGGTGTTGCTTCTGCTGCTTTTTTCAATGATTCCATACTTGTCATTATTCGTCTCCAAGCCTAAGCACTGCCAAAAATGCCTCTTGTGGCACCTCTACACTACCAATAGACTTCATGCGTTTCTTACCTTTCTTTTGCTTTTCTAATAACTTACGCTTACGTGATATATCACCACCATAACATTTGGCAGTCACATTTTTACGCACTCCTTTCACTGTTTCCCGTGCTAAAATTTTGCCACCAATCGCCGCTTGAACAGGTACATCAAATTGATGTCGTGGAATAAGCTCACGTAATTTTTTCACCAATGCTCGCCCACGAACTTCAGCCACAGACCTATGCACAATTAAAGATAATGCATCCACAGGTTCACCATGAACCAATACATCCAGTTTTACGACTGATTCGATTCTAAAGTCTGATAACTCATAATCCATGGATGCATAACCACGTGAAATAGACTTCAATTTATCATAAAAATCAATGACCATTTCAGCCAAAGGCAGGTTATATGTCAACATTACCCTGCCCTGCCCAATAAACTTCATGTCTTGCTGAAGTCCACGCCTATCTTGGCATAATTTCATCATCACACCGACAAACTCTTCAGGCATAAAGATATTGGCAAGTACTGTTGGTTCTTGTACTTCTTTGATTTCTGAAGCATCGGGAAAACCACTTGGGTTGGATATTTCTTTGGTTTCACCATCTGTAGTTGTTACTTTATAGATCACAGATGGCGCTGTAGTGATTAAATCAAGGTCGTATTCACGCTCCAAACGCTCTTGAATAATTTCCATGTGCAACAAACCCAAGAAACCACAGCGAAAACCCAAGCCTAATGCAGATGAACTCTCCATTTCATAAGTAAATGAGGGGTCATTCATATTCAGCTTTTCAAGTGAATCACGCAATTCTGCATAATCATTGGAATCCACAGGGTATAAACCTGAAAAAACCATAGCTTTGGGTTCTCTAAAACCAGGAAGTTGCTCATGAGCTTGATTTTTTTCCAAAGTGACCGTGTCACCTACTCTCAAATCAGCCAAAGTTTTAATACCACAAATCATAAAACCCACATCACCTGATGTAAGTTGACCTGTAGATATAGGTGCTGGTGTAAACACACCCAAATCATTGATGCCATATTTCTTATCATTAGACATCAGTAAGATTTGATCACCCTTTTTCATCATACCATCAAACACACGAATCAATGCCACAGCACCGACATAGGAATCAAACCAAGAGTCCACAATCAAAGCGCGCACAGGTTTATCATCATTGTTTTCAGGTGCTGGAATACGTTTTACCACCGCTTCAAGCACATCCATAATGCCTTCACCTGTTTTAGCAGATACTGCAATAGCTTCAGATGCATCAATACCAATCACATCTTCAATTTGACGTTTGGCTTCTTCCACATCAGCAGATGGCAAATCAATTTTATTAATCACTGGAATGATTTCCAAGTCATTTTCCATAGCCAAGTATACATTGGCCAAAGTTTGCGCTTCTACACCTTGGGTTGCATCCACAATCAATAACGCACCTTCACAAGCCTGCAGCGAGCGGGAGACTTCATAGGTAAAGTCCACATGACCCGGTGTATCAATTAAGTTGAGTTTGTATTGCTCACCATCGCTAGCCTTGTATTCAAGTGTGGCTGTTTGCGCTTTGATGGTAATGCCGCGCTCTTGTTCTAACTCCATAGAATCAAGCACTTGTTTCTTCATTTCACGGTGCGAAAGCGCACCTGTTTCTTCAATTAATCTATCTGCAAGTGTAGACTTTCCATGGTCAATATGGGCAATAATTGAAAAGTTACGGGTATGTTCTTGTTTATAATCTGAATATGACATTGCAGCGCAGCCTAACCACCTCAAAGCCTTCTTGCTAGGGCTTGTATCAAGATTAAGTATTAGCCCAAAAATTATTGGTATGGCTTTCTAAACGTTGTTTAACAATTTGTATTTTACGATCAAATTTTTCGTCATTAATTAATTGGTCAAAATAAAGTTTAGCCAGCCTACTTTTCAGGCTTGTATGTTTAGGGTAATACTCCTTAATTAAAAAATAGACATATTGCGCCAATGCATCTTTACCTATAAATTGATGCTCATCATTCTCTCTTTTAAAAATAGCACAAGTCAGCCCTCCTTTAATTGCCGTGATAATACTTGAAGCCGATTTTTCTTTGACGAAAACAATCGTAAACCGTTCGCCAACTTCATGGTCGCTATCGTGTGCATCAGAGTTGGCAAATGGCGCTAAGTATTTATGTTTATTTGGTGTTTGCAGGGCAGTTAAATGGGTCATATTGTTGTGTTCTTTGATTTTTTCTTCACCAAACACTTCAACACCATCAAGGTGAGAGCTTTTTAGCATTTCTTTATAAAAAGCTTGATGGAGGTGATACTTGCCATCTCGATAAACCCAGTTGGGATGTGCTAATATTGCAACACCTTCTGCTTCTTTAATCTTGTTAATCACCCAAATATTTTTTGCATAATGTGAAGGGTCAATATTTTTATCAATATCCTTATTCTTTAATGCTTGGGTTATATGCTGAAGTTCAGCTTCATATTTCTCAGTATCTTTTCGCTGATCTTCAATGGACTTATTGGCATGAATCGACAAAATATGTCCATTCCCCAATGCAATAATAAAGTCGAGACTGTCTTTATGGTAATAGTCACCGCGTGAGAGAACCTCTACTGATGCAATATTATCTGTATTTTTTAAAGAAAGCTTATATTTTACAGTGCTGTTTTGTGCGACGACATTCGGTGTAATTTTCACAATACTTCCTATTTTCTATTATGTTTTATACATCACTTTAAGGTGTTTAAGCCATGCTCTGCACCAAACCTATAAAAGTTTCCAACCATATATGACCGATATACCCAGCGTATAGATAGCTAGAATCACAACATTCCTTGGGTTTCCAGAAAGCTTTGGTGTTTTAATTTGTGACACATTCAAAACGATAATAATCATACAGCAGACATAAAGAATGATTGAAAATGTATCCTTATCAAAAAAGCTTGAAAACAAAACAATAAAAACAATTAAGATACTGTTGTTATCAAGCGCTAATCCAGTGTACTTTGTGCCACCAGCAAGACCAAATGTACTAAAATAACTCAAGCGTAACGCACTGGTTGCAACCATTAGGAATGAACCTATCAAAAATAAAGGGGAAAATTCACCATAGCTCAAAAGAAGTATCGCAGGTGTAACGCCGTAACTTACAATATCAATCAACACATCAAGCTGCCCACCAAACTTACTATCATCGCCTGTGCGCCCTTTCATTCTGCGTGCAACAAGCCCATCTGCCCAATCAAAAGCAACTGCCCAAATCATGCCAATCATAGCAGCGGCATAAACACCTTGAATGCAAAAATAAATGGCAAGTATAGTACAAGCCAAACCTGCAAGAGAACATAGATTAGGAATATCCTTCGCATAAGAAAGTATAGTAGGCTGTTGGGGTTGAGGAGTCATTCTTGTCCTTTGTAATATATAGGTTCTTCTTTATTGGAAGTGTGTTATACTAGCTGTGAAGTTATTACTATCATAGGACTATAAAAAAGAATGGTTGTTTATACGGTAGGTACGTTTGATTTATTACATGTTGGTCATCTTGCCTTACTTAAACACTGCGCCAGCTTAGGCAACACAGTTGCTGTTGGTGTTGCTTCTGATGAAGTTGTTAAATTGTACAAGCCCAATACCCCAATTATCCCCCTTGAACAACGTATAGAAATGCTACTGGCGCTAAGCTGTGTGGATATCGCTCTTCCGTACCATGAACTGGACTATATTACTGTGTGTAAACAAGTGAAGGCTGATGTTTTTGTGGTTGGCGAAGATTGGGGGAAAAAGCCTCACAACCAAGGTGTGGAGAATTACCTCAAGTCTCAAGGTAAAAAAATTGTTCAAATTCAATACAACCCAAAAAACTCATCAACAAAAATAAAGGCAAAAGTTATTGCTCAGCCCCTCGCCCCAGTGTTGGTTACATGCTCAACCACAAAAATACCGATGTTATCGAATTTAGGATAAGGCTTTGTTCAAATTGAACACTGCCTTTGTAGTATAAAAACCATGAATTTTAGGCTTGCTATCCCAATAGAAAGTGCCCACAATACATAGTTATCTGCAAAGGAGTAAAATATGGAAATGATTGAACATTGGCATATTTGGTTAATCATCGCCTTTTTAATACTTATTGTTGAATTGATGAGCGGTACTTATTTCTTATTGGCACTGGCTGGTGGTGCAGCATTAACATCAATAGTGACATGGTGGATAACGCCAGATTTAACAGCACAATTATTTATTTTTGCCATTGCTTCAGTAATTACCTACTTATTATTACTCAGCTTTCGCAAAAAGAAGGAAGCCGCCAACACTGATGGTACAACCCATATGCTTGGGCAACAGGTGCAAGTGGTGGATAACATCAACCCTCTAGGTCGGGTTAAATATAAAGGTGTACTGTGGCAAGCCAAGTCAGAAGATAAACTTAAAAAAGGTAGTTTTGCTGAAATTATAGCTGTCGATGGTAGTACACTTACCGTCAAAGCATTGAATTAAAAAGAAACTTGAAGGAGTTGATATGTTAGATACTGGATTAATTCTCACCCTATTCTTAGCCGCCATGGTTATTGCCTTTATTTTCAAAGGTATTGTGGTGATTCGCAACTCAGAGCGTATGGTGATTGAGCGCTTTGGTAACTATGTACACACGCTTGAACCTGGCATTAATTTTATCATTCCCTTTGTGGATAGACCCCGTGATTTCATTTGGAAAAAAGCACCTTCTGATAGTGCATTAAGTCGGCTTTTAGGTGAAGGTTCAGATGGCATGTATAACACACACCTTGCTGCTACAGCCCGCATTGATATTCGTGAGACTGTACTCGACATGCCTTCACAAACAGTATTCACCAAAGATAATGTTAGTGTACATATCAATGCCCTACTCTATATTGAAATCACCAACCCACATGATGCAGTGTATCGTATTTCTAACCTGCCCAACGCTATTGAAAAACTTACCCAAACTACGCTGCGTAGCTTGGTTGGTGAAATGGAACTGGATAAAACCTTATCCTCACGTGAACAAATTAATTCACGATTACAAATTATCCTTGATGAAGCTGCTGATGACTGGGGTGCAAAAGTAAAACGTGTTGAAATTCAAGATTTGGAAGTACCCAGTGAAATCCAAGCTGCCATGGAAAAACAAATGCGTGCCGAACGTGATAAACGTGCGTCTATCCTAGAAGCAGAAGGTGAGCGTAAATCCGCTATCCTTAAAGCTGAAGGTGAAAAAGCTTCCGCAGTGTTGGTTGCTGAAGGTAATCGAACAGCGCGTATTTTAGAAGCTGATGGTGAAAAAGAAGCATTGAACAAACTTAAAGAAAGCTTGGGTGATGAATTTAGCCAGTATTTACTTGCCGTGCGCTACTTGGAAACCATGAATCATATTGGTGCACAAACAGAGGGTGATAAAACAATCTTTATGCCTATGGATGCAACGGCCACATTGGGCGCTATTGGTGGAATCCAAGAGCTATTCAAAGGAAAATCATAACCACTACAGCAAACCTAACCTTTGTGTTGGCGCAAAGTTGGGCTGTTTGATATGAATGTTCACGGGTTACCTATGCATCATCTAGTGCGTTTAATGGCCGTAAAGCTTTCAGCCTTTTCTCTTTAGCTTAACTGTGCACACACTTTTTATTGTCTTTCTCCAGAAGGGTTTGACAATGTCTGTCTACTTGCCATCTTTCCTACCAAGTCAAAGCTGTGGAGATTCATTTTGAGCACTGAAAATAACGTAACATGTCCTTGTAAGTCAGGAAAATCATTAAAAGATTGTTGTGCTCCATACCATGATGGTACAGTGGATGTACCTACGGCCGAGGCTTTAATGTGCTCACGTTATTCTGCTTTTGTCTTGGGCTTGAGTGAATACATTTGGAAAACATGGCACGAAAGCACACGGCCAGACTTGGAAATCCTAGGTGGTTTAGGTTTAAAATGGATTGATTTAAAAATTGTAGATAGCCAAGCTGGAAGCAACAGTGACAATCAAGGCACTGTTCATTTTATTGCCAGCTTTGTTAGTGGTAACAAAGGACGTATTTTAGATGAAGTGAGTGATTTCATTAAAGAAGATGGGCTTTGGTATTATGTTGATGGTGAAAGCGCTACAGCTGATATTTCACGTAATGATAGCTGCCCATGTGGATCTGGAATAAAGTTTAAGCGCTGCTGTTTGCGTTAATTAATATATAATCATTTTTAGTTTTAAAAGGGCAAATGCCTTTTGTACTACTTAAACGGACATAATCTTACGCTTTGAACTCCTGAAACATCTTGCCTTGTGCTTGAATTTCGTCCAAAATAAGAAGATGTTGATTCAATATTATCAGTTTGGGAAGTCCATTTAGCTGTGGAGCATTGTGATACGCCATTATTAATGCGCAAGGCTAAAGCTGCTGTTGCAAGACAAGACAAGACTTTACCCAAGCTGGACAAATGTATGCACAAATTCTTGAACAACCCGAAATGGCAAACCAAATCAATATACATATGCAATATGCTATTTGCATAGAAAAAACTGGGCAGTTAAGCCAATCCATTGACCAATGCGAGCAACGTATTCATGAATGTGAGGAAACAGGTGAAATTGAACAACTCAAATCCTTACAATTAAAAGTAAGTGTATTAAAACAGTTCAATCAAAAAGCTGATATTGAACAAGAAAATGACCCTTTGCCAGATGAAGAGCTTGATACAGGCGATTTTTTCAGCTTAAATTCTCAAGAAATTATTCCTCCCGCAACAGATGATGAAGTTAAACCTGATAAGGTAGAAAAAACTAAACCTAAAGAAGCTGTGGTACGAACAGTATTGGCTACACCAGTCAAAGAGCCCGAGCCTGAACACGTTGAAATTACAGAGAAAAGTATTTCTGAGGATAGAAATAAGCAGAAGGCAGCCAACCTTTTTGGTGAAGATGATTGTAATATACCACCTGATGAGGAACCCTCATCTGAACTACAATTGCTTGACCAAGATAAAGTAGAAGAAGATGGAAATCATGATGTGTGGAGTCAGCACGAATTATAACTCAGCAATGAGCACAATACTTATTCAAGCAATGATTCAACTTCAATAAAACCTTCTGCATATTTAACAGCATGCCCTGCAATATAAACCCTATCATCAACAAGCTCACACCATACTTCCCCACCCCGTTGTGAAACTTGTTTAGCCGTAAGTTTGTTTTTACCCAATACCTTTGCCCAATATGGAGCAAGTTGGGTAAAAGATGAACCTGTTACTGGGTCTTCATCAATACCACAGCTGGGTGCAAAAAAACGGGATACAAAATCATATTGTTTAGAGCGTGCTGTAATGGTCACACCTCTTAAATCAAGTTGTTGTAATAGCTGCATATTTGGGTTGGCACTTAATACTGCGGATTCATCGGTCAATACCACAATATAATCTTCATGTTTTAAACAGCTTTGTAAATTATCACTAAAAACTTGTTGAATAGGTTCAGGAATATCGCATGACATGGGTGTTTTCTGTGGGAAATCTAGTATAAACTTATCACCATTTTGGCTAACTTTTAATTCACCAGATTTGGATTGAAACACAATGGTTTCACCGTTGAACCCAAGCTCCTTAAACAACACATAAGCCGATGCCAGTGTCGCATGACCACATAAGTCCACTTCCACAGTTGGTGTAAACCATCGAATATCATAATCACCATTGTTTTCAACAAAGAAAGCTGTTTCAGAAAGGTTGTTTTCTGCTGCAATGTGTTGCATCAGCTTTTCATCAAGCCAAGCATCTAAAGGGCAAACAGCAGCAGCATTTCCTGTGAAAACTTTAGATGCAAAAGCATCAATTTGATATATTTTTAACATGTTTAACCGCCTGTAATAAACACGCCAGATGATTCTTCTGCATAACGTGTCAAACGCAAGCGTTCAATACGTTTTCTTTTGATTTTGAGTACTTCAATACGCACACTAGCCATTTGCAGACAAAGCTTACCATCAGGTACACCACCCAATTCCTCCACGATTAAACCACCAACAGTGGTTGCACCATTTTCAGGCAACTCACTACCAATCAATTGGTTTAAGTCATGAATATTTGCCGTACTGCCCACCACCCAAGAACCGTCAGGCTGCACCCAAACATCGGTAGGCGGAATAACATCAGACTCATCAACAATTTCGCCAACAATTTCTTCAACAATATCTTCTAAGGTAATCACCCCTTCAATATCACCAAACTCATCCACCACAATCGCCATGTGCAAATGTTTGCTTTGAAATTCAAAAAGTTGAGCCAAAGCGTTGCGGTTGGTAGGTGCATAAGGCGGGTTGGTCCAAATCAAAGCACGCGATAAAGGTGTTTGTGATTGGCGTATTTTAAGTAAGTCACGCAAATGAACCACACCCAACAAGTTATCTTGGTCACCATGATAAACAGGGTATCGTGAATGCGGGTGACGAATGGCATCTTCCACACAAGCTTCCACTGTTTTTTCAGCATCCAACATCACTACATCCTTGCGAGGGGTCATCAAAGATTTAATAGGTATATCATGCAGTTGTAGTGCGCTCATCAGCATTTGTTCACGTGCTTTATCAAGCACCCCACTTTCTGCACTCATATCAATCATGGCAGCAAGTTCTTGATGATTAAAAGCCAATTCCTGATGTTCTTTCACTTTAAGGGCGCGTTGTAAGAACTTGATACCTAACATTAATAAGGACACCACAGGTGAAAACAAACGTTGGAACCAAGTGAGCAACATCGCCACCTTACAGGCAATAGTTTCAGCATGAGCTACAGCAATAGTTTTGGGTAATACTTCGGCAAAAACAAGCACAATAATGGTCATGGCAATGGTGGCATAGACAATACCCGCCTCACCAAAGTAGGTTAAGAAAACAGCTGTCGCAAGGCTGGATGCTGCAATATTAACGAAGTTGTTTCCAAGCAGGATAGATGCAAGCATACGCTCAGGTTTTTCAAGTAAATATTCTGCATATTTTGCACCTTTACTACCTTTTTTACGCATAATCCGCAGACGAACACGTCTTGCTCGAGTCAGTGCTGTTTCTGAGCCTGAAAAAAACGCTGAAAGCAAAAGTAATAAAAAGAGTACCCCTAAAATATAGGGTAACGCATGTTCAGAAAATGTCATCAAAGGCTCGCTTAAAGGATATCTTTAATGATTTTTACGCCAAAGTAAGCAAGCATTAAGGTAATATAAGCAAACAATACCATTTTACTGCCACGGTTATGATGCCATGCTGATTTTTGCCTTAAATAATAAAGCGCCATCAGGGTTACCCAAGCAAAGATAGCCAATAATACTTTGTGGTTAAATAGTGCAAAGTGATGCATTTCAACCCATTGCCATGCTAAACCCGTAAGAATACTTAAGCCTAACAACCAAATCGCCCAACGTACGTGAACAAATAAATAATTACTAATATCCATTAACGAAGGCATAGCTTGTACAAAAAAACCAATCTTTTTCTGGGTTAATGCTCTATCGAGTAAAAGTTGCATCACAGCATACAATGCAGCCATGGTTAACAAGGCATAAGCAACAACAGATAAAAGTAAATGTCCTGTTTCTAAAAAGGAGTATGCTTCCACCCATTGTGTTGATGTTTCTCTAGGCAAAAATGGTAATAATAACAAGGGTATTGCCGTGAAAGGTAGCAACAATAAACCCAAACCACGTACGCCATGTTGCCACATGCCCAAAAGGTATATGTTTTGCACCAACAAAGTCGTGAAAGCTGCCACCGTTGTTAAGGTTAGCACCAATCCTGTAGGAGAAATAAAACCAAGCTCTAACACCCCAATGAGCGTACACAAAATGGAAGCACTCACCAAAAGGCTTATATTGCGCTGCGTGACAAACTTAGTATTACCTGCGCGTACGCAGACAAAAATTAACCACGCTGCTAATAACGATAAAATACCTGCAGAGATAAACATTACACTTGAAATCATAAGCGACTTCTAACCAAAAATAGATGTCATATCAATGCCTTGTGATACATCTTGCATCTTACACTTTATCTTATCATCGTTTGTGCTCATTTTTCTAGGTGGTAATCATGGGTAATAAAACAAGCATGACCAAAAAGATATTGCGTGGTATGTTGCTAGGGCTTGTTCTTGGCAGCCTTATTAATAATTTCGCTCATGATGTGTCATGGGTTCAAGATTATCTTGTGATGGGTTTGTTTCATGTTTTGGGCACTATGTTTATCAGTATGCTTAAAATGTTGGTCGTGCCTCTGGTCACCTTCTCCCTGATTTGCGGCGTGGTTGGTATTGGTGATATTGGTAAATTGGGGCGCGTGGGCGGCAAAGCGTTTGCTTATTATATGCTCACTACAGCTTTAGCCATTACACTAGCTATTGCTTTGGCATCCTTTTTTGCACCTGGTGCAGGATTTGAACTTGCAGGAGCTGCAAGCTCATCATTCACAGCTCCAAAAGCCCCTCCGTTTACCCAAGTGTTGATTGATTTGATTCCAACCAATCCCGTAGCGGCTTACGCTGAAGGCAATATGCTGCAAATTATCTTCTTCACCATTTTATTTGCTTCATGCATGTTAATGGTGGGCAAAGCAGCGAAGCCTTTGATGGATTTATCTGAGCGCTTGAACGAAGTGATGATGCAAGTGGTGAATGTGGTGATGTATTTAGCACCCCTTGGTGTATTTGCCTTGATGGCAAAAACCTTTGCTCAACAAGGCATTGATTTAATTATTCCTATGCTGGGTTATTTTGGTGTATTGGTGCTTGCCCTACTCCTTCATGTTACAGGCACACTGATGTTATTATTAAAACTATTCGGTAAGGTGAACCCCATTACTTTCATGAAAAAAATGAGCACTGCTCAAGTGTTTGCCTTTAGTACATCAAGCTCCAATGCCACTATCCCTGTCACCCTACAAACCGTTGAAAAGCGTTTGGGCGTGGATGAGTCTATTGCTTCATTTACTGTGCCTTTTGGGGCAACGATTAACATGGACGGCACAGCCATTATGCAAGGTGTAGCCACAGTATTTATCGCCAACGTATATGGCATTGATTTGGGGATCATGGGGTATTTAACGGTTATTGGCATGTCTGTTTTAGCCTCCATTGGCACAGCGGGCGTGCCTGGCGTAGGTTTGATTATGCTTGCCATGGTGTTTAATCAGGTGGGGCTTCCAGTCGAAGGTATTGCGCTCATCATTGGCGTGGATAGATTGCTGGATATGATTCGCACGGCTGTGAATGTCACAGGTGATGCCGCCGTGAGCACTATCATTGCCCGTAGCGAAAAAGGATTGGATATGTATGTGTTTAACAACCCTAAAGCAGGGGTTATTGAAGAAGTAAACCTTCCACATGCAGCAACAAAAGAAAAAGAGGTGTATTAAAAGTGTGGGGGAAACCAGTAGTTAAGTTAAAGTGTAGCAATTGTAAAAAAGACATTGAAGTAGATATTCCTAGTGAAGTGGAGTGCGCCCACTGTAATGAAACCTTAAAGCTCAAAGGTCGTTTTATTAAGGGGCTCGGAGCAAAAGCCGCAATAGCAACTATTCTTGTTGGTGGTACTGTTGCTGCCCAAGTGGATGGTATCCCTTTTTTTGATGACTATCCTTCAAGTGTTCAGTATGCAATTATTAACACATGTATCGCAGGCGATCAAAACTCATATTTTTTAGAGGCAGAACTTAAGCAAAAAGCAAAAATTTGTGCTTGTGCATTTGACAATGCAAGTGATGAAATTGGCTATGAAATGTTTCAAAACAATCCCAGTTATTTTATACAAACATTGCGTAAAGAAATACAACAGTGTGACTAAATATAGCCCTGAACAACTAAGTTCAGGGCTATGACAGTCAATTAACCTTTGGTAAGATGAAATCCACTACTATAGCGGCATTCATAAACATCCAATCTAATGCCGCGCTCGTGATAAATGATATTCGCTCTCCTTTTTGCACCATCATAAGTCTCGTATAAAGATTTTGGCTTACCATCTCCCCCGGTACAATGCGAGCAAGGTCTGTTCGGTGTTTGCTTATCCGAAGGGCAAATATGCCACTCATTACATGTATTACATTGATACGCTGAAAAAGACTTATCATTTTCTTGGCTGACATATTTAGCAGCTTCTTGTGCAGCTGCTTGCGTAGAATATACAGTTTTTGGTTCACCATCTTTTCGGAAGCATGTTAAACTTTTCATTTGCATGCTCCTGGTGTACGACAAGCGCAGCTTGTTGGTGCATGACAAGCATGATCTTGGCATCGTGCTGCTGAATTCCCAAGCTTGGGGTATTTACCATAATGATGTTCATATAACTTCTTCGTACGCTCAAAAGAGGACTGAAGTTTTTTATAATCCTTAGAGTCTTTAATACCAAAATATGGATAGTGATCTAAAAAATAACCGAACACATTTTGGCAATCTTCCCTGTAGGCTTTGGTATCCAAAATGTGAGCATGCCAAAAAGTATCGATTAACTTACTTGGTACCAAATCAATATTTGGGTACATTTTTTTTAGGCTTAAAAAACGACGATACTCTTGTTCAGCTAGTAAAAATTTTTCAAGTGTCATTTCTGCTTCAGAAGGCTTAGTTAATTTAAACTTTAAATTATCAAAGTTTAAGTTTGCTACTTTGGGATGTATTCCATTTTGAAATACAGTCTTTGTTTTTCTATTAAGTTGAGTCATTATGCTCTCCTAATTTTATTTTCACCAACTTGTTGCTGGCGTTGGGGAGAACTTTAGAAAAGGGCAAAGGGACATATGGGGACAAAAAAAGAAAACTCTCAAAAACATATCGATAAACTCAAAGAAATGTTGAAGAAACTGGGATGGACTCAAAGACAATTTGCAGACCATTATTTTGAAAATGTTATTAATCTAAATGATGCAGAATGGGATGAAGAAGCTAATACTTTCTATGAAAAGCTAAAAAAGAACTTGCAACGAAGCACCACACCTGTTGCAACCATTCAGGGGTATATTGAATACCTTGAGAAAACAGATGATTTTCGTAAGGTTGGAGGTATTCGAACGCAATGTATTTCAGATGATTTATTAAATGTAGAAATGATGGAAGAATTAAAAGATATTTCCAAATGTGTTACTGATAGAGTACGCAAAAATGAAACAAAAGGTGTATAAAGATGCCAGTTTATCGTTCTAGAACCACAACAGCAGGTCGTAATATGGCAGGTGCTCGCGCACTTTGGCGTGCCACAGGCATGAAAGATGGCGATTTTGAAAAGCCTATCATTGCCGTGGTCAATTCATTCACCCAGTTCGTGCCGGGGCATGTGCATCTTAAAGATTTGGGGCAAATGGTTGCCCGTGAAATTGAAGCTTCGGGCGGCGTAGCCAAAGAATTCAATACCATCGCAGTCGATGATGGTATTGCCATGGGTCATGGCGGCATGCTGTATTCCTTGCCAAGCCGCGAAATCATTGCTGATTCTGTGGAATATATGGTCAATGCCCATTGCGCTGATGCCATGGTGTGTATTTCCAACTGCGATAAAATCACACCGGGTATGCTCATGGCAGCACTTCGCCTAAATATCCCTGTGGTCTTTGTATCGGGTGGCCCTATGGAAGCGGGTAAAGTGACCATCAACAACCGTGAAAAACATTTGGATTTGGTGGATGCCATGGTCATGGCGGCTGATGATGCAGAATCCGATGAAGATGTAGCAGCGGTTGAGCGTTCTGCCTGCCCCACTTGTGGTTCATGTTCGGGTATGTTTACGGCAAACAGCATGAACTGCCTTGCCGAAGCTTTGGGGCTTGCATTGCCGGGTAATGGTTCCTTATTGGCAACACATAGCGACCGCCAAGAACTGTTCTTGCAAGCAGGACGCACCATTGTCGACATCACCAAGCGTTATTATGAGCAAGACGATGCATCTGTGCTGCCCCGCTCTATCGCCACCTTTGAAGCCTTTGAAAATGTCATGGCATTGGATATTGCCATGGGTGGAAGCACCAACACTGTATTGCATCTGTTGGCGATAGCCCAAGAAGCAGAAGTTAATTTTACTATGAAAGACATGGATCGTTTAAGCCGCAAGATTCCTAATCTTTGCAAGGTTGCCCCTGCCGTACAACATTATCATATGGAAGATGTGCATAGAGCTGGCGGTGTGATTTCTATTCTTGCTGAACTAGACCGAGGCGGCTTGATTCATCGCAATATCCCCACCATCCACAGCAAAACTTTGGGTGATGGTTTGGATGCCAATGACATTGTGAATGAAGCGAATACAAAACCGCGTGAAATGTATCGCGCAGCTCCCGGTGGTATTCCTACTCAGGTTGCCTTTTCGCAATCTGAGCGTTGGAAATCTTTGGATACAGACCGTGAAAATGGCTGTATTCGCAGCGTAGAGCATGCATATTCTACAGAAGGCGGGCTTGCCGTGTTGTTTGGTAATATTGCCGAGCGCGGCTGTATTGTAAAAACCGCAGGTGTGGATGAATCCATTTGGAAGTTTGAGGGTACAGCGAGGGTGTTTGTATCCCAAGATGATGCCGTATCTGCGATTCTCAATGACAAAATTAAAGCGGGTGACATCGTGATTATCACCTATGAAGGCCCTAAAGGTGGCCCTGGCATGCAGGAAATGCTTTACCCCACCTCCTACCTCAAATCCAAAGGCATGGGCAAGGTTTGCGCCCTACTCACTGATGGTCGCTTCTCTGGCGGCACATCAGGTTTATCCATTGGTCATGCAAGCCCTGAAGCTGCAGAAGGCGGCGCGATTGGTTTGATTGAAGATGGCGATACCATCCATATTGATATTCCCAACCGCAGCATCAACCTTGCTATTTCAGATGATGACTTGGCAAGCCGCAGAGCAGCTATGGAAGCCAAGGGCAAAGATGCTTGGAAGCCTGTGGGTCGCAAACGTGAAGTATCCAAAGCACTCCAAGCTTATGCAGCCCTCACCACTTCGGCAGATAAAGGCGCAGTTCGTGATTTGGAGCAACTGAAATAAGATTGAGTTTGCAAGGATACATGGCGACTTCGATGATGCTATGTGTTGACTTGTTAAAGTCTTACCATTAAAGTGTACGGAATTACAGTACATATCAATGGATGGTAATCATGAATAGTATCAGCGTAAATAAGTTTAGAGACAACTTGAAAAGCTTTGTAGAAGAAGTGGTTCACAATCACTTTCCACTCAAAGTCACGCGTAGAAATGGTGATGATTTTGTTGTATTGAGTGCAGATGATTGGGAGCGTGAGCAAGAAACACTATATGTTTTACAAAATAATAGCTTAATGAAACAAATCGCAGCCTCAGCAGCTACGCATGCAAATCATAAGGGTTATCAACCGACAGATAGAGAGTTAGATGAGATCACTGGTCTTTGAAGGTGATACCTGGGCTGTATATGAAGCACTTCGCTTAAAAGATAAAAAACTACACCAATCACTTTGCAAAGTATTAAAAGAAATGCTTAGAGGTGATCCAAGCACAGGTATAGGGAAACCCGAACCCCTAAAACATAATTTATCGGGTTTATGGTCTAGGCGTATCAGTCAGAAAGACCGCGTTATTTATAAATATGATGAAGATTATATTTATATTTTTGCTATTGGCGGTCACTATAGTTAGCTATTCATCAATAGGGTAATGACTAGATTTGACAATCTATGAAGAACTGGAAAAAAGGTTATGAATCCTATAATAGGTACTATTCGTGACTTGGAACAACTAAAATAATTTAACGTAAGGGAAATATTAAATGCGTTTTAAACCAAAATTTTTTACATTATTGCAACAAGGAATCTCAAAACAACAAATTGTAAATGATGTTATTGCAGGAATTATTGTCGGTATTATTGCTCTTCCTTTGGCTATTGCTTTTGCTGTTGCATCTGGTGTTTCTCCTGAAAAAGGAATTATTACTGCGATTATTGCAGGTACAATTATATCAGCCCTAGGAGGTAGCAGAGTCCAAATTGGTGGCCCAACTGGCGCATTTATCATTATATTGTATGCAATTGTAGAACAATACGGAATCAATACTTTATACATATCTACAATGATGGCAGGAATTATCCTTATCATATTTGGCTTATTTAAGTTTGGTAATTTGCTAAAGTATTTTCCGAATCCATTAATTGTTGGGTTTACAAGTGGGATAGCAGTTGTCATTTTTTCCACACAAGTCAAAGATGCCTTAGGGTTAGATATAGAAAAATTACCATCAGGTTTTTTTGAAAAATGGGCGCTCTATTTTAATTCTATTGATTCACTTAATTATGATGCTTTAGGCTTAACCATCATCACTATATTAATCTCACTCTACTCTAAAAAGATTACAACAAAAATTCCAGGTTCCTTTATCGCTATTATGTTGCTAACTGTATCTGTGCAAGTATTTGATATTCAAGTGACAACTATTGAAACCTTTTTTGGTACGATTAACAATGATATACATTTTATTTTACCTGTATTTAATTTTGATGATATAAATATTTATCTCACTACGGCGATAACAATAGCACTCTTAGGAGGGGTTGAATCTTTACTTTCAGCCGTGGTTGCTGATGGGATGATTGGTGGTTCTCATCGTTCAAATACAGAGTTAATTGCACAAGGTATTGCAAATATAATAACACCCTTCTTTGGCGGTATTCCAGCAACTGGAGCCATCGCAAGAACTGCTGCAAACATCAATAATGGTGGGCGAACACCCATCGCGGGGATAGTACACTCTTTTGTATTATTACTTATAATGTTGTTTTTTATAGATTACGCAAAACACATACCAATGGCGGTACTTTCTGGTATATTAATTGTAGTTGCCTTTAATATGAGTGAATATAAACACTTCGTTTCTATACTCAAAGGTTCACCTTACGATTATATTATTTTACTTATAACATTTATTTTAACTGTTTTGGTAGATTTAACCGTTGCTATTGAGGCTGGCGTTATGTTATCAGCATTACTACTTATGAAAAGAATGGCGGATATACAGCATTATCAATTCGTTAAAAATGATGATGCTAATGACATTGAAAATTATGATAACCTTCCTGATGCTATATCCGTATATGAAATAGGTGGCCCTCTATTTTTTGCTTCAGCAAAACAATATGCTCAAGAACTTCAAAAATATGGAAGTTCTGCAAAAATTTTAATTATTAGAATGCGACATGTAAGTTTTATGGATAATACAGCCCTACATAATTTTCGGGAAGTCATTGATTTATTAAAAAATAATGGCGTTATTATTTTAACATCGGGAACAAATAATGATGTTTTTAAAAATCTGAAAGAACACAATATTGTTACTTTAATTGAAGAGAAACATATGCATAGAACATATAAAAGAGCTGTAGAAGAGGCTTTACAACTCATAAAAAACACATAATAAACCGTAAAATAAAGGGCTCTTTCTCCAAACAATAAATAACCATATAAACACAAAAAATAACCTATCTATTGACTAAAACGTGTTGTTAATCGTACTATTTATCATGATATAAAGGGGTTCATCATGAATACTATTACAGCCAATGAATTAAAAACACGTGGTATCACATCTTTGGAAGAAGGGTTAAGTGAGCAGCCAGAGCTTATGATTACGGTGCGTGGAAAAGAAAAGTATGTGGTGTTAAAGCTTGAACAATACTACTATTTGCGTGAAATGGAGCTTGAAGCGGCATTGCTTGAATGCAAGCAGGATGTGGCGAATGGCAAAGTCATCCAAGAAAGTGCAGAAGCGCATGTGCAGCGTGTATTTGAACAATGAGCTACCAGCTCATCTTTACAGAAACCTACCTCAAACATACCAAAAAGTTTGCCAAGAAACATCCCGAACTCAAACAACAATACCTCAAAACATTACAAATATTAGAGCTAAACCCCTACCACCCATCATTGCGGTTGCATAAGCTAAGTGGTCGTTTAGATGGCGTTTATTCCATATCTATCAATCTAAGCTATCGCATCACCATTGAATTTTTGATTGAAGATAAACAAATCATTCCTATCAATATTGGTACACATCAAACGGTTTATCGGTAAACTTGGCAAAAAAATATAAAGGATATTCAATATGTTTAGCAAACTGAAAGCATTATTTACAGAAGAAAAGAAGCCAGAAAGCAAAGAACATGATATTTCATTGGCTGTAACAGCCATGATGATAGAAATTATGCGTATTGATGGCAAACTTGATAGTGCCGAGCGCAAAGTTATATTTGATGCTATTGAAAAACGCTTTGATTTATCGCATGAAGCAGTGGAAACATTGATTGCTGAAGCCAGTGAAGCGCAATCTAAGTCAACCGACTTGCACCAGTTTACCTCATTAATTAATCAACAGTTTAGCACTGAAGAACGCATTGATATTCTAAAAGAGCTTTGGCAAGTTGCAATGGCTGATGGGCATATTGATCCTTATGAAGAGCAGCTTATCCGCCGTGTTGCAGGATTGATTGGCGTGTATCACGGTGAGTTTATCCAAGCGAAAATTGATGCTAGAAATGAGAGTAGCAACTAAACTAACAACTTAACTGCTGTTATTCCGACTTAGGTAGAGAAATATCAAGATGTCTCGACAGGCTCAACATGACACAGACCTCTCGACTGTGCTCAAAGTGACAGCAACTTGTCATTTCGACCGGTTAGGTGAATTGCGAAGCAAGAGAGTATCCCCTGGGGGAAGTGGAGGAATCTCAAGATGTCTCGACAGGCTCGACATGACATAGGCCTCAACCACCTTTGAACAAGGCTAATTATAACGTAGCAAGCACCTTATTAAATATAGCGCTTGGGCGCATCGCTGCATCCAATTTGACCGTGTCTGGCTGATAATAGCCGCCCATGTCCACAGGGCTGCCTTGCGCACCGTTTAGTTCTTGTACGATAGCAAGTTCCTGTTCGGTCAAAGCTTGTGCCAATCGTGCAAACTTCGCTTTCAAATCAGCATCTGCATCTTGCGCAGCCAAAGCTTGCGCCCAATACATAGTCAAGTAGAAATGGCTACCGCGATTGTCCAATTCGCCTACTTTACGCGATGGTGATTTGTTTTCTTTAAGGAACTTAGCGTTCGCATCATTCAAAGCTTCTGCCAACACTTCTGCTTGCTGATTGCCTGTTTTCGCTGCCAAATCTTCAAGCGATACAGCCAAAGCCAAAAACTCACCCAAAGAATCCCATCTTAAATGCCCTTCTGCTGTAAACTGTTGCACATGTTTGGGCGCAGAGCCGCCTGCACCTGTTTCAAACAAGCCACCACCTGCCAACAATGGCACGATAGACAGCATTTTTGCGCTGGTACCTAGCTCTAAAATTGGGAATAAATCGGTTAAATAATCTCGTAACACATTGCCTGTCACCGAAATCGTATCTTTGCCCTCTTTCACCCTTGCAAGGCTGATACGAATAGCTTCTTCAGGCGATTGAATTTGAATATCCAAATCAGAAATATCAAAATCATTCAAATAGGTTTTCACTTTCTTAATCAAGTTCGCATCGTGTGCACGATTGGGGTCTAACCAAAAAATTGCAGGGTTACCTGTCGCTTGCGCACGATTCACTGCCAATTTCACCCAATCTTTAATCGGTGCATCTTTCGCCTGACATGCGCGCCAAATATCGCCCGCTTCCACACCATGCTTCATCAACACATTGCCTGCTGCATCGCGCACTTCCACGCTTCCATCTGCTGGCATCTCAAATGTTTTATCGTGTGAGCCGTATTCTTCTGCCTTTTGCGCCATCAAACCTACATTAGAAACGCTACCCATGGTTTTCGGGTCAAAAGCGCCATGCTGCTTACAAAAAGCAATGGTTTCCTGATAAATACCCGCATAACAACGGTCTGGAATCATGGCTTTCATATCATGCAGCTTGCCATCCTTGCCCCACATCTTGCCCGATGAACGAATCGCCGCAGGCATGGATGCATCAATAATGACATCACTTGGCACGTGTAAATTGGTAATCCCTTTATCCGAATCTACCATAGCAAGTTCAGGGTTGCGCTCATACACCGCCGCAATATCAGCTTCAATGGCGCTTCTTTCTGTTTCAGGAAGGCTGGCTATCTTGGCATAAACATCGCCCAAACCATTTTTGGTGTCCACGCCAAGCTTATCAAATACATCTGCATATTTCTCAAATACATCTTTATAATATACTTCTACTGCATGCCCAAACATGATGGGGTCACTCACTTTCATCATGGTTGCTTTCAAGTGCAATGATAACAATACACCCTTTTCTTTGGCATCCTCAATTTGCGTTGCATAAAAGTCTCTTAATGCAGCCTTGCTCAGCACTGCCGCATCAATCACTTCGCCCGATTGCACATCTAAAGCACCTTTAAGCACGGTTTCACTGCCGTCTTCAGTGACTAAAACAATGCTCAATGTATCCGATTTATCCATGATAACCGATTGCTCAGAACCATAAAAATCACCATCGTTCATGTGAGATACATGCGTTTTTGAATCCGCAAACCATTCACCCATGCGATGTGGGTTATCTTTGGCATATTGTTTCACAGCAGCCGCTACTCGGCGGTCAGAGTTACCCTCCCTAAGCACAGGGTTCACCGCAGAACCAAGCACTTTGGCATAGCGCGCTTTGATGGCTTGCTCTTCATCAGAATTTGCTTCTTCTGGAAAGTTGGGTACGGCATAACCATTCGCTTGTAACTCGGCAATCGCAGCATGCAACTGCGGCACAGATGCACTGATATTCGGTAGTTTAATGATATTGGCTTCGGGCATTTTCGCCAAAGCACCAAGCTCCGCCAAGGCATCAGCTTGTTGTTGCCCGTCTTTTAAATAGTCAGGGAAGTGCGATAAAATACGCGCTGCAAGCGATATGTCTCTGCTCTGCACATCTACATCCGCTGCGGCACAAAACTTCTGCACAATCGGCAGCAATGAATACGTTGCTAGCATGGGTGCTTCATCCGTTTTGGTATAAATAATGGTATGTTTTGTGCTCATGAATATGTCCTTATGTGAAAAGAGTGGCGGGACTTTACCAGTACAGGCTTTTATTGCCACATTGACATAAACATAGTTTTACTCTGTTATACCTTAGATAAAGAGGTGAACATGGATAATTTAGACGCAGCAAAACAAGCCATTCAAAAAGCTTGGCCTGCAATTAAATCAGAGTGTCTTTCAGTCTTAAGCTCTGAGTTACATTATCAAGCCATGATTTATCATTTACTGCGAACAGAAGGACATGTTCCGTTAAAGCAAATTGGCATGAATGTGAAAATGTGGATAGATAGCCCCATATCAAAGCTTTTTCAAACTTTAGACAAGAAAAAACATAAAAACTTTCAAGGTGGGTTTGAGCCAATTCCAGATATAGTTATCTTTAAGTCATCCGTTCATGGCGACTGGCGGCGACGTAACAACCGTAAAACGCTATCCTCTATGCTTATTGCAATTGAAGTCAAAGCATCAGAAAGAGAAAAAAGTAGGTTGCAACCATCAGAAATCTTACTAGATATTCAAAAGCTTGCGGCTCATAGGGAAGAAGTTGTAGCTAGAGGGCATGATATGTACCCTTTAATGTTAATTATAGACTCTGCCCCTAAACAAGAGGAAAGGATGACCCCAAGCGCCTTGGAAAAATCTCAAGCTCTGGCTATAAAGCTTAATGTCGGCCTCTTATATGTATCACCTGATAATGAGGTTTATAGTATCTAAAGCAAAACTAACAACTTAACATTAACTGCTTCATCTATATTCTTTGCTTAGAATAACGGAAATCGGGGACAGTATACTTATTAACTGATTGCCTAACTGGATACCCGCCTTCGCGAGTATGACGATATTAAACAAGCCTGTCATTTCGACCGTAGTGGAGAAATCTTAGACCTCTCAACTTCGTTCGAGGTGACAAGAGCTTTACTTCTTATTCTCTCACAACAATATCCAACCATGTTTGAACAAGCCCTACTCTTTGCTATCGCTTTGATTGCCAATACATTCTCGTCTTTGGCGGGTGGTGGTGCAGGCTTGATTCAGTTGC
>JALUWH010000285.1 GCA_027019685.1 Ghiorsea sp.
AAGGCACAGCAGATGAAATTGTACCTTTTGAACAATCCAAAGCCTTTGCCCAAAAGCTCAAAGCATCAGGCACACCCTTGCAATGGTATGAAGTCCAAGGTGCTGGTCATTTCTTCCCACAGCATTTGGAGAAGCTGCAAGAGCTTTGTAAAAATATTGAGTCATGAAAGCATATCAAGAAGCAAGCGAATATATTGATTGGCAAACGCCTAATATATTAAATAAAGCACATGAACTTGCCCAAGGTTTGTCTAACCTTAAAGAGATAGCCAGAGCCTGCTTTGAATTTGTGCGTGATGACATTAAACATAGCTGGGACTACCAATTAAACCCTGTAACCTGTAAAGCTTCAGATGTTTTAAAGCATAAAACAGGCTACTGCTTTAGCAAAAGTCACTTATTAGCAGCTCTGCTTCGCGCAAATCATATTCCCGCAGCTCTTTGTTACCAAAGATTAACCATTGAAGCAGGAAAACCGCCATTCTCTTTACATGGTTTTAATGCTGTATTTTTACCTGATTTTGGTTGGTATCGAGTTGATGCCCGTGGAAACAAAGAAGGTGTTGATGCTCAGTTCATACCACCTCAAGAGCAGTTGGCTTTTCATACTAATTACCTTGGTGAAATCGACTTCTCTGAACGCTTCGCAAAACCATTGGATATGGTTGTTCAAGCACTCACCCTTAACAAAAACTTTAAAGATGTCGCAGATAACTTACCAGACACAACGGATTTGAAACAATCTTGATTGTAAGACCCCTTGCTGTTTTTTCGACCAAGTCGTATGATGTGTCTTGTCTATGGAAATGAATAGAAAACAGCCCCCTCTTAGCCCCCGCCTAAGCATTTATCGTTGGCGGTTGACCATGGTTGCTAGCTTGGCACACCGTGCAAGTGGTTTGTTCCTTGTATTGGTGATTCCTGCTGCTTTTTGGTTGCTGCTCACCATGGCGCACAACAATATTGGTTATTTGGTTGGAGTAAGCTGGCTACAAAGCAGCACTGGCACTTTCCTTTTATGGTTAACTTGTATTGCCTTATTT
>JALUWH010000286.1 GCA_027019685.1 Ghiorsea sp.
TAGAAATCAAAGGTAAGGGTGGATGCACTTTATTCTTGAGGCGTTTGTTTTGCTCCCATCTGCTGATGCTTTTGTAAACAGGCTCAAATAAACGCAAAAGCAGAGGTGGTGTTTCTTTGCTCCACCATATGCGTTCGATGGCATGATAAAATGAATGCATTAATCGCATGTTGATGGGGGGAGGTAAGGCTTAATATATTGTAGTACGTTGGTTAAAGTCTGAGACTTATCTTGCATATACAAAGCGGCATTTTTATGCAGCTTTTGTAAATCTTCAGGGTGCTGTAAGAAGCGCGTGATACATGTTTCAAGCTCATGGTCAGATTGGGCCACTACGGCAACATGATGTTTTTGCATGTGTCGCATAATTTCCTTGAAATTTTGTGTGTGTGCACCAGTGATGACACCACGCCCACAAATAGCTGCTTCAATAGGATTATGCCCGCCAATATTAACAAGACTACCACCAATAAAAGCAATATCGGCAATAGCATAGAGCGATTGCAATATGCCCATAGCATCAATCAAAATAACATCACTGTTGGGTATAATGTCCGTATCGCTCCAACGCGATAGGTGTAAGCCTTGTTTTTGAATTAACTCTGCTACCAAGTTAAAACGCTCGGGATGCCTAGGTACAATCAATGTGAGCAAGTCAGGTCGAACTTGATGCCATTTTGCCCGCATTTCTAAAAGGCGAGATTCCTCATCATGATGCGTGCTTGCTAGCAGAAGAATGGGGCGAAGCAGACTAGGGTCAAGGCGTTTACGCAAGGATTCAGCATCCACTTTTGGTGGTGAAACAGCATATTTTAAATTGCCAGCAACATGTATGCGTTCAGGGGCTATGCCCATCGCTTGCAGACGTTCTGCATCTTGCACGCTTTGAGGTAAAAAAAGTTGGATAGGTGATAGCCATCGTTGCCATAATATTCGGCTGGCGTGGTATTTAGGAAATGAGCGGTCAGAAATACGGGTATTGATACCCACGACAGCTACACCCTCTTGCTTACATGCTTTTAACATACCTGGCCAA
>JALUWH010000287.1 GCA_027019685.1 Ghiorsea sp.
GCCACGTTCAGCAAACAAGGCTTTGCGACGCTCAAACTCTTCAGCCAAACGACCTGCACCCGCAGATGTGATGCTTGTGACTACAAGCTGATAGCTTCCTCTGGGTTCATACAAGCTTAAATGTCCTGTAAATACATAAGCTTGCCCATCTTTGGGTCGTGTTTTTAAACGTGCGGCGGCACTGCGCCAAACCACAGCGGAAATAGCAGCGTGACTATCTTTAATCGTAAAATATAAGTGACCTGAAGAAGGTTTAGTCAATCGTGATATTTCACCTGTGACTTCAATACGAGAAAAGCCTTGCTCCAAGACTTGTTTAATTCTAGCGGTGAGCTCGGTTACGGTGAGAGTATTGACTAAAGGGGTGCTCATTAAGGGGCAATGCTCGTTTTTTGTAAAGCTTTGGGAATATACCAAAACTCACTGTTGTGCCGAATGCCTGCAGGAGCAACTTCTATGCCCTTGATGCGTTTATGGATGGCAGGTAGTGAATAATCAGCATATAAAAACACCATAGGTACGTCTTGATGGATTTCTTGTTGCATGATGTCATACCACTTCTTTTGTTTATCCAAATCAAAGGTTAATCGGGCTTGTTCTAAAGCTTTATCAACTTTGGGGTTGTTATAGCTTAAAAAGTTGAATTGTCGTTCGCCTGTTTGGCTGGAATGCCAGATGTTGAATTGGTCTGGGTCTGGAGAGAGTGACCAGCCAAGAATCACTGCATCAAAATCACGCTTATTAATGAAATTCTCAATGAATGCTGACCATTCCACCAAACGAATATTGACTTGAATACCGATGCTTTTTAAGCGTTGTTGAATAATGGTTGCCGTATCGGCACGTTTTTTGTTGCCGTTGTTGGTCAGTATGGTAAATGACAAAGCTTTGCCATTTTTGCTGACCATTGTTTGTCCTTCTTTTTTTGTCCAACCAGCTTGGGTAAGCAAGGTTTGTGCTTTTTGTAGTGAAAACGGACGTGGTTTAATGTTTTGATTCACCCAACGTGTGCCAGGTTTATACGGTGTTGCCAAGACTTCGCCCAAACCAAGCAGCACACCATCTACCAATTCTTGGCGGTCAATAGCATAAGCTAAAGCTTGGCGCACACGAACATCATCAAACGGCTTTCGTGTAAGGTTAAAGCCAAGATATGTATAAGAAAAACCAAGGTATTTATAACGGTTGTATTCATGTTTGAGACGTTGGTTATTGTCAAAAAGTCTGGTGTATTGGGTGGGTGTTAAATTTGCCATATCAATCTTGCCTGCGCTTAACTCCAAAAACTGAGTCGCAGGGTCAGGGATAATACGCGTGATACGCTTATCAATCCACACATCACCATCAAAATAGTTGGGGTTGGCAGTCATGGTAATACTTTGTTGGGTTTGCCAATCTTTAAGGAAGTAAGGGCCAATGCTGGCTTTAGGGTGGCGAGATAAGTCTGTATCCATGATATTTACGCCTTCAAACACATGTTTAGGCAAAATTGCCAATGAAGCCCAAGTGGCAAGTGCGGGTGAAAATACTTCTTTGTAACGCACTTCAAAGGTGTATTTGTCTAAAGCTTTGGCAGACACCACTTTCATATAGTCTGATTTGTAGGGGCTTTGTGTTTTGTCATCTTGAATCAGGTGTAGTGTGAATACCAAGTCATCAGTGGTGAGTGGTTTACCATCACTCCACTTGAGATTGGGCTTGAGCTTAAAAATAATGCTGAGTTTATCTTCAGAGATTTGCCATGATTCAGCAAGTTGACCAACTAAGTTAAGGTTTTTGTCGTATTTAAGTAGTGATAAATAAAGCTGTCCTGCAATTTCATGGCTGGATGCATCACTAGCAATCATAGGAATAAGATTGGTAGCATCACCAATGCTCGCATCAATAAGACGACCACCATGTGCAGGCTGGTAACTTGTTGCTTCAGCCTTAGCCTGTGTAGTTTGTGAAGTGTTTGTTGTTTGCTCGTTGCTGCATGCTGTCAAAGCAAGTAAAACAACAGTAATGATTAGCTTGGTCGATACCGAGCGACAATCCATAATCTATCTCCAGGGCGTAATAATTGGTTGGCAGACATTTGGTTGATGCGGGTGATAGCACGGGTAGAAGTGCCAAACTTTTTGGCAATCGTCCATAGTGAGTCACCACTGCGAACTTTGTAACGAATGCGCCTACCTTTGGCAAGCAGAGGGTTGGCTTTGCTTGATGATGCCAAGATATTTCCAGATGCAGGTACTGTCATTGATTTACCAATCGATAATACACCTTTTTTAAACTTAGGGTTGAGCTGTTGAAGGTGTTTGATGCTGGTGTGATACCTTTTGGCTAGCTTCCACAGCGAGTCTCCCGACTTAATTTTAATGGTAATATATCTGGGTTTGAAGATGTTTGGGTTTTCGAGCAAGGCTTGTTCAAGGCGGATAGCATTTTCTTTGGGTAGATGAACCACAATATCGTGGTGTATGTAATGCTGGTAATCAAAAGCTGGATTTAAACGAAAGATTTCATATTTGGCTAAGCCTGAAACTTTTTCCATTTGGTTTAAGTCAATGGGGGCTGGAATATGCACATCTTGGGTTGCTAAAGCTTCTGAAAATTGTAGCTCTCCATCTTGCTCTAGGGCAATCATGCCCAAGATTTGTTTCACATAGTGTTTGGTTTCGCCAGGGAAAGGCAGAGCATCTAGTCCCATATCTGGTGACCATGGCTTTTTGTTAAGCCTGCGTTGAACACCCCAGGGCCCTAAATTGTATGCGCATATTGCAAGTGGCCAGCTGTCAAACCGTTCATAAAGTGATAAAAGATAGGTGGCGGCAGCTTTTGTGCTGGATTCAATATGTCTGCGTCCATCCAGCCCGTTTTTATTGCGAGCCCCCAACTCTTTTGCTGTCTTAGGCATGAGTTGCCATAAACCAAAAGCGCCTGCAGGCGATAAAGCATAGGGGTTATAACCTGATTCAGCGACAGGAATATATAAAAGTTCACGAGGTGCATGTAGTTCATTCAAGACTTGAATCACACGAAAACGTACGCGGTGAGCGCGTTCATCAATACGTTGCCAAATAGGTGATAGTGTACGTTTGGCTTCAGCTTTAACTTGTTTGATGTCTGATGGAGAAAGGTCTTGTAAAAAAATAGAGGGTGTTGGTAGAATCTTTTTTGCGTCTTCTTGAATTTGCGGTGCAGGGGCATGTTTTTCAAGTATAACCACATTGGTTTCGTTCATTGATATGGGGAGTATTGCATGCGGCTGATTTTTTGTAGCACAACCAACAAGTGCGACAAAACAGATACTAAACGTCGCTAAAGCCAGTTTTGGCGTAGAATTAAAATAAGTTAAAAGGTGCACAGGGCGCAACCTATCTATTTTTGCTTTGAGTGGAAGAGGGGATTCTCTTGATATTCTAGCGATGCTTTATTATTGTCTACCCCGATTTGAATGAGGATACCTATGGGAGGGTTTATGCTTCTTAAGCAGCAGCGGCAATTAATTGCTACTGGTCTTGTTACACAAGAGCAAATATCCGAAGCAACGAAGGGGAATGGTGGGCAAAAAGCAGGTTTTTTATTGAACCTGTTTGCGCAAGATGGTGTAGATGTTGACAAGACCCTTCAGGCTTTGGCTAAAATATACAAAGTACCATTTATTGACTTGGATCATATTGAGATTGATGAAGACTTAGTTGAGAAATGCTCTGAAGAACTGTGTAATGAGTTTTGTTTTATCCCTGTGGCAATTAGCGCGGGGGAAATGATTATCGCGATTGCCGACCCCATGGATTATGCAGGCATGGATGTACTGCAGTTTAAACTTGGACAGCGGGTACGTCCTCTTTTCTCTAACCCTCTCGACATTCAAAAGAAAATCAGGGATTTATTCGCAGCTGGTGAAGGCTCACTCGATGAGGTGATGTCTGATTTAGAAAACACAGGTGAAATACAAGCATTCACTGATGATGAGGAAAGCAAGGCTGAAACAGATATTGCATCATTGAAAAAAGGTGCGGAAGGCTCACCGATTATCAAACTTGTGAATGGCATTATTATGAAAGCCTTACAAATGGAAAGCTCAGATATTCATGTTGAAGCGGGTGAAAAAGATAGTTTGGTTCGGTTGCGCGTGGATGGTCGGTTGCGCCCTGTCATGAAGTTTCCTTCTGGTGCACACCCCATGCTTGTTTCACGCATTAAAATTATGTCTAAGTTAGATATATCGAATACAAGAACGCCGCAAGATGGTCGAACAAGAATAAAAATTAGTAATAAGTCGTTTGATATGCGTATTTCAACATTGCCATCCATGTATGGTGAAAAAGTGGTGATGCGTATTCTTGATAAGTCAGGCTTATCATTATCTTTAGATGTGTTGGCGTTTGAGAAAAAGGCTGATGAGCGTATTCGTGAGGCGATTGCAAGGCCTACAGGAGCGGTGTTGGTTACAGGGCCAACGGGGTCGGGTAAAACGACAACACTTTATTCGTTTTTACACCATATTAATGATGAAGAAACCAATATTGTTACTGTAGAAGACCCTGTTGAGTTTCAAATCAAGGGTTTGAATCAAGTGCAAGTGAATGCTAAATCAGGCATGACATTTGCTGCTGCATTACGTTCTATTTTACGCCAAGATCCTGATGTGGTCATGGTGGGTGAGATTCGTGATGAAGAAACGGCTCATATTGCTTTGCATGCTGCGCAAACAGGACATTTGGTGATGTCTACTTTACACACCAATGATGCGCCTTCTACAGTGAGTCGCTTGGTGGAAATGGGGACAGACCCTGTCGCATTATCATCATGTTTAAATATTATTGTTGCGCAACGTTTGGCAAGGCGCTTATGTCCTAGGTGTAAGAAAAAGACCACACCTACGCCTGAAATGATAACCAAGTATGATATGCCTGAAGATTTAGAGATTTATGAGCCCGTAGGTTGTGATAAGTGCTTAAATATTGGTTATAAAGGGCGTTGTGGTGTCCATGAAACACTTTATGTGAACGATAGGGTGCGGAAAGCCATTGCGCGCGGTGTTTCAGATCAAGAGCTGATGCAGGTTTGCCGCGAAGAAGGCATGTATGCTTTGTTTGAAGATGGTATGAATAAGGTGTTGCAAGGTGTTACCAGTGTTGCGGAAGTGATGCGACTGTCGATTGCACCTGAAGATTTTAGTTTTCAGGATAGAATCGATAGTGATAGAAACCTCATGTCTTTGGGGCAAGCCAATGAAGCAAGAGACCAAGGGCAGCTAACACCACAAGAAGATACCAAACGCAATACAGTGTTATTAATTGATGATTCCAAAAGTATCCGAAGTTTGGTTGGCTTTATTTTAAAATCTGAAGGGTTTGATATTGCTGAAGCCGAAGATGGCAGAAAAGGACTTGATTTGCTTAAACAAGCGTTACCACAAGTGGCTTTGGTCATTGTAGATTATGATATGCCGAATATGAATGGTCCTGAGTTTGTACAAGAAGTTCGTAGGCAAAGTAAGTTTGATGATATTCCTGTTGTTATGTTAACATCACGGCATGATGAAGATGATGAAGTGCTGGGCTTGGACTCTGGTGCAGATGATTATATCATCAAACCTGTAGAGCCGATGAAATTACAAGCACGGGTTAGGAAAATTTTACAAATGTATGAAAGGGTGAGACAAGCCCAACAAAGGCAGGTATAATGTCAGAGCTAAATTTAGACCAGCTCCAAGCAGCAAAGGATGCTACAGCAAATGAACAATCTGATTTGGTTGAATATATGCGGGTTATTTTGAATGCAGAGACGTTTCTTGTGCCCGTGGCTAGTGTGTTAAGTGTTATTAGACCGCAATTGTTGACTCCTGTGCCTATGGCACCGGATCACTTGTTGGGTGTTACTAATGCGAGGGGGCAAATTTTTTGTATTATTGATCCTGGAAAAACATTGCATTTACCACATAAGCTACAAACTGAGACAAGTATGAGTCGTTTGTTGTTGTTGCGTCATGCTCGTGTGCATTTGGGTATCTGGGTTGAAGAGGTCTTGGATTTATTGCGTATTTTACCCTCAGATATTGAAGAAGCGAAAGAAAAAACGCATGTTCAGGGTGTTTTACAGACAAAATACGGGGCTTTGCCCGTTCTTCGCGTTGAAGCCTTGTTTGAATAAGGTTACTGTTTCCAACCGTTAAGAAAGTAGTAAGTTTTGATGAAGTTTGAAAATTGAAATGGAGTACGAAATATGAGTGATGTTATGCAGGTTCAGGCAGAAGAGATTATTGAAGGCATTGAACAAGAGGGGAACCAAACATCAGAAACCCAAGCAACAGAAAAAGCTAAGGTTAATATTCGAACGTTAGCGCGCCGCAATATGGTTTGGTCAGTTTTGTTTTTTGCTGTGCTTGGTGCAACAGTGTTGTTTACATC
>JALUWH010000288.1 GCA_027019685.1 Ghiorsea sp.
CTCGATTATAAACCATTTGAAGCGCGTGAAGATATTGCTGCAGCAGTAGCCGTTGCTATTGCCGCACACGCAGGATTGTAGGAAAAGGATTGAATAGATGACACAAGCAAAGAAAAAATTAGCGATTACTGAACTTGCCCTGCGCGATGGTCACCAATCATTATTGGCAACCCGTATGCGTTTGGATGATATGTTACCCATCTGCGAAAAGATTGATCAAATTGGTTATTGGTCTGTTGAAGCTTGGGGTGGTGCAACCTTTGATACCTGCCTACGTTATTTAAAAGAAGGCCCTTGGATGCGTTTGCGTGAGCTTAATAAAGCTATGCCTAACACCAAAATCCAAATGTTACTTCGCGGTCAAAACCTATTGGGCTACCGCCATTATGCAGATGATGTAGTGCGCAAATTTGTAGACATGGCTGCAGCCAATGGCGTGGATGTATTCCGTACATTTGATGCCATGAATGACTTACGTAATGTGCGTACTGCCATTGCCCAAGTCAAAGAAAATGGTAAACATGCAGAAGGTACGATTTGCTATACCACAAGCCCTGTGCACACCTTGGATTATTTTGTTGATTTAGCCAAAGGTTTTGAAGATATGGGTTGTGATACCCTTGCCATTAAAGATATGGCTGGTTTATTAACCCCTGTTGCTACCAAAGAACTAATTTTAGCGCTTAAAGATACCATTGACATTCCGCTTCACCTGCACTCACACTCCACATCAGGTGTTGCAGAGATGGTACAGTGGGAAGCCGTTCACGCTGGCTGTGACATTATCGACACCGCTATTTCACCACTTTCAGGTGGCACTTCACATCCTGCAACAGAATCCATGGTCGCAGCTTTTGCTGAAACAGAATACGACACAGGTTTAAACTTGGATGCCCTGCAAGATGTTGCAGCTTATTTCCGCGATGTACGTAAAAAATATGCACGTTTTGAATCTGATGTTACCCGTGTTGATACCCGTGTTTTTGTGAACCAAATCCCAGGCGGTATGATTTCAAACCTTGCCAACCAACTTAAAGAACAAGGCGCATTGGGTAAAATGGATGAAGTCTTAGATGAAATCACCAATGTTCGCAAAGACTTTGGTTACCCATCATTGGTCACACCAACCAGCCAAATTGTTGGTACACAAGCCGTGCTAAATGTGGTGTCTGGCAAAAAATACAGTGTGATTACTGAAGAAACCAAAAACTACCTCAAAGGTATGTATGGCAAAGCATTGGGTGAAATCAATGCCAAAGTACAAAAGAAAGCTTTGGGTGATGAAGAAATTATTAGTGTGCGCCCTGCTGATTTGATTCCTGATGAATTGGATGCTTTAACCCGTGAAGTGGGTGACCGCGCCAAATCTGTAGAAGATGTATTGTCTTATGCCATGTTCCCAAGCATTGCTTTGGAGTTCTTTGCTGAACGTGAATCTGGTAACTTTAAACCTGAACCATTGGAGCTAGACCCAGTTGAGTCTACAACAACTGCAACAGCACCTGCACTCGCACCCACTGAGTTTAACATCACCATCCATGGTGAAGAATATCATATTAAAATTGAAGGTACGGGTCATGTTGAAGATGATTTGAAACCTTACTACGTAAAAGTAGATAATGTCTTAGAAGAAGTTTACTTGGAAACTTTAACAGAAATGGTACCTACGCTTGATGGTCGTAGCATTGATGCAGGCAAAGTATCGAAAGGCTCCAAACGTCCTAAAGCACGTAATGATAGCGATGTAACCACACCTATGCCGGGTCGTATTGTTGCTGTAAACGTCAAAGAAGGCGATACGGTTGCAGCAGGTGATACGGTTGTAACTGTGGAAGCGATGAAAATGGAAAACCCTGTACACGCCCCTGTGGCTGGCACAGTCAAAGCCATTTATGTTGCCGAGGGTGATACTGTCAACCCTGATGAATGTTTAATTGAGATTGGTTAAACCACGCTCTTAATATCATATAAAAGCCTTGTTTGATGTATTTCACACAAGGCTTTTTTGTTGTATATCAACAAAGGATAATCATATGTTTGGATTTAATAAAAAAAGAAAAACAGCCGCAGCCCGTCATATCTTGGTTGCTGATAAAGCAGAGTGTCAAAAGCTTAAAGAAGACATTGAAGCAGGTACAGACTTTGCCGAAGTTGCTGCCAAACATTCAACTTGCCCATCATCAGCTAAAGGTGGTGATTTGGGCACATTTCGTGAGCGTGCTATGGTCAAAGAATTTAATGATGTGGTATTTACCGCAGAACTCAACCAAGTGCATGGTCCTGTGCAAACCAAATTTGGTTACCACTTAATCGAAATCACAAAACGTAGCAATTAAACGTATTTGCTAGAGCTAATCTTCTGTTTATTGTCTAACTTCAATACAACATCTGCAATGTCTGGCAACTTATTCAAACTTTGCAACGTTAAACGCTGATAATGTGCCATAAAACGGCTCAACTGCTGTTTATTCATACCATAATGCACTGTATTTGTAAAAGTCTGTTGCTCTTGTTGATACCGCCAATCAAACACCGCTTCAAAGCTTGGGGCTTGTAAGAATATAAGCCTATTCAACAAACTAAAGAGCATGCGATATTCATCATTAAGTCTATCATTCACGTAACGCCGCCAAATACCCTTTTTATCTGCCTCTGCTTCTAGGTCATTAACAGCCTTTATCAATTCACCTGGTTTTTGTGCAGGTGTCGCCACACACCAACCTTCAAATAATACAATATCGACGGGTGATTCGCAGACATCCCAGTTGTGCTTAGCTTTGGGATTATCTGTTTGTTTATCAAAGCGAGGAATAAGTACTTTCCCCTGCCCTTGTATGAGCTGCTGAATGGTAGAAGTTGCTAAAGCCACATCATGCGTACCTGGTACACCGCGTGTTTTAAATAATGGGTGAACATGAGCAGCAAGCTCTAAACGCTGCTGATGACTCCAATAAAAATCATCCAAAGACAATACTGCAACTTTATACCCTTGATGCTCAAGTATAAGTTGTAATACGGCTGCCATAGTGGACTTACCCGTGCCTTGCGCACCATTGATACCCACAACCAAAGGTTTACCCTGCTTCTGTTGCCTTATCCAAGCTGCAAGCGGCAATAAGTATTGCTCAGTCGTATTTAGATAATCTTGAGGCAACTGTACTTGATCTATAAAACATCTTAATTGCATTTCAAGCTTATCATACATGTTTACACCTCACGCGAAAAACAGTGCATCATCCTGCAACTTCATGTCTCTATACATAGAGACAGCCGCTGAACATCACATGCTTCCTCAGGATAACCCGACATAAACACCTCTTACTTTGAATACATACAACCCTATGTTTTATCTACATAAACGCAAAAAAAGATTGCAAAATACGTCAAGTTATGATAGAAAATACCTGCTCAAGGAGCAAAAAAACAATTGAGGAGAATGTTCATGTTAGGAAGACATCAACGCGTTACAGCTAAAGAAAGAACCTTGGTTACCACAGAATTCAAACAAGCCCACAGCTTCCATACTCACGAAAAAAGAAGACTCAAAAGGGCCATGAACAAACGCATGAGACAAGCCCTTAAACAGGAAACAGTCTCAGCCTAGCTCCGACTACAATTTAGAAACACATAACAAAACATAAGCCCTCCACTCGAGGGCTATTTTTTTACCTAAATTAGTTCCCAAGTGATAAAGTCATACAGCTTTATTCAATACCTTTACTTTTACAATCTATACGCACAAACTATACGCATATATACTTCTATTGAGGCGCAATATGAGCAAACCATTAAAAAAAGCTGTCAACCTTCGTATTAATCAACATCTGATTGATGAAGCCAAAGCCTTGAACATCAACCTTTCACAGACCCTTGAAGCATCTTTAATCAAATTGTTGCGGCAAAAGCAGCAAGAGGCATGGCTAAAAGATAATCAAGATGCCGTGGCTTCTTATAACCAGCGGATTGAAAATAAAGGTGTGTTTAGCAATGGTTTGCGTCAATTCTAATGGCACAGTTTGATGTTTATCTAAACCCCAACACTGAAACCAACCACAATATTCCCTATCTTGTGGATGTACAGGCTGATTTATTGGATGTGTTGGCAACAAGGATCGTTATTCCCTTGCACACCATGACATCCATGCCCAAGCCAGCAAGGCACCTAAACCCTATTCTTGAAATCAGTGATGAAAGATTTGTGCTTTCCACTGCTGAGCTTGCTGGTATTCCGACAGCTATGCTTGGCACGCCCATAGATAACTTAAAAACCTATCGAGAAGATGTGATTGCGGCCTTAGATTTTGTATGTACTGGTATTTAGATTAAAAGGATAACGTCCTCTTGTTCTCACAACCCTAACTTATCATCAAAGCACTGAAACAATGATTCATTTATGATACCATTCAGAAAATATATACCTGCTTTACAATACCCCTTTAGAATAAATCATTAGGATAAAACGATAACCCATGAAAAAAACATTTAAGCTCACTCATCCCAAAACCAAATACGCTAGGCTTGTTGATGGCGCACGACGCGATATTAAGAAGTATATCAAGCGAGAGCTAAGAAAAGAATTGCCTGAAGGCGCATTATCTTGGGACTTTGACTGTAAATTTGGTGCAACCGTTGAAGATGCGGAAACGATTCAAGCCAGTGATATTACGAAATGCATCAATACCATTGAAGAGCAGAAGTTAGAATCCTTTTATATTGAAATACTGGTTAAACCTGTCTCTGAATAAATTAGGAAGAAATCTTTTATGTTGAATAAAAAGCTAAGCATTAAGGCCCTCGAAATACTCGTTTTCCAACAGCTTTAACAGTCACAGATAATTTAGGTGACCTTAAATATACAGGCTTATCAGTGACATCAGATGGCTCAATCGCCAGTACTTTTATTTCACCATCCACAAACTCCCAATAAACACTCGCTAAAAAAGAAGGACTTAACTGACTACCTAAATCATCATTAAAAAATGCTCCTCCATTCTTACCAATATCTCCTTGCATATCATAAATAGGGTAGACTCCAACCACCCCTTCAAATTTAATCATTGTAGTTGATTTGCTATCTTTGTCTCTGCACCACACATCTCCAACCTCACTACCAAGCCAATCATACCTGTGTGTGCTTCTTGTACCTACTTGCTCCCCATCAAAGCTAATAGAACAACTACCATCAGGAAAGAGCTTCACTTCGACTTGGTAATTATCATTAAAAAACGGATCATTTATATGAAAACGTTCAATGACAAGAGTAAGAGAAATACATATAATAACAGTTACCCAAGGCAATATATTAACTTTCTTGAGATTTTCACCTTTAACTTTTCTATTTGAAAAAAGAGTAGATAAATGTAAAAAAGTAAGCGCTACAAATACTGGAAATAATACAAGTAGCATAAAAAACCCAGCAAAAAACCAAAATATAAAACCACTTAAAGGAAATAGTATGTTTATAAAGAAAATTAACAGTATAACGGCTGTTAACGCTTTAGGAACTATATAGTAGTCCTTTATGGGCATCTAGTAGCCTAAGTTAGGAGCTAACCAACGCTCAGCTTCATCCAAGCTCATGCCTTTACGCTTGGCATAATCTTTAACTTGGTCTTTATTGATTTTACCCATGAAGTTAAAGGCTATGCAGCTTCTTTTAAGTGTTCTGAAAGCCACATCTTGATAATTGATTGCCTCGTGACACCAAGTCGTTTGGCTTCTTTATCCAATTGGTGAACCATCCAAACTGGAAAATCAACATTCACCCTTTTGGATTCCAATTCTGGTCTACGAGCAGAGGATAAATCCAAGTATTCACTTATATCTTTGCCTTGTTCAAAGGCTTGGTCAAAATCTTTAGCTTTCATATAACTTCACCTCTTCTTTACGCGAACGACGAACCGAAATAATGCGGATATTATGCTTTCGATATGTCACCACTGCCGACCAATGCTTTTCATCAATCTTAGCTATAATTAGATACCTTGGCTCATCCGATGTTTTCGCTGCAATCTCCAAAATATAAGGGTCATCCCATAATTTTTGAGCCTGCACAAAGTCAATGCCATGCTTATCAAGGTTGGACTGACTTTTTCGTTCATCAAATTCAAACATAAATGGTATAATAATTATACCTTAATAGGTTTGTCAATATCCAAGGTTGGGCGCTAACCAACGCTCGGCTTCATCCATACTCATGCCTTTACGCTGAGCATAATCTTTAACTTGGTCTTTATTGATTTTACCCACCATAAAATAATGCGATTCAGGGTTAGCAAAATATAGCCCTGAAACGGCGGCTGTGGGCAGCATGGCAAAGGATTCCGTGATTTGCATACCAATGTTTTTCTCCACATCCAAAAGCTGCCAAAGTGTG
>JALUWH010000289.1 GCA_027019685.1 Ghiorsea sp.
TTTTATTTTCCATGGACAAACGCCTGCCCCCCATATGCAAACATACACGCATATCAGGTACATCTTCTAACAGTGCTTGCGCTTGTGCCTGCTCTTGCTCATCTATGGGAAATGATAATTGTGTATCACTCTCAACATCTATTTTTTCTAATAATTGCTGGTATGTAGTGATGTAATGTTGTGTTGTAACCACGCTAGATGGCAGCCATGCATCTAATACCGAGCCTTGCAGTGCATCAGGCGAAAAACCAAGGACAAATCGTGGCTTGAGTTGTGCCAGCACTAACCATTCCACAGCCCACCAATCCAACTGTCGTGGATGGTGCAGGTTGACCAATAAATCCACATCCTGTTTTTTCATCTCTGCCATGATATGCAACAGTTGATTGCGTGAATCGGGCTTTCGCAAGCTTCGTAAATCAAAGTCATATATTTTAAACGCATCAATACCTTGTACCTGTGGCAAACGCTTTAGAAACGCTGCAAAATCAGGGTATGAACACCAAATATAAATATCAGCATTCGGATATTTCTTATGCAAGGCATGCAAGACAGGTGTTGCCAACAACATGTCACCCACACCACCAAACTGCCACACTGCAATATTTTTGACCGCATCGGGTAATGGTTGCGGCTGATGTTTGTTCGCCACTTTTTGCATGGCTCGGTGCAAGAAAAACCGTTTAATGCCTTCAAACATCTTGCGCTCGCTCTTGCCACCAAACGACAAACTTCTGCTCAATTTTCACCCAGTCTGCTGCATGTTTTGCTGCTTGTTTGGCATGTTCAGCAAACTTCGCTCGCAGTTCAGGCTGCACAATCAACGTGTGTAATGCTTCACTTAACCCTTGCACATCACCTGCCTGCACCAACAAACCATTTTTTTCATGCCTCACCACTTCAGGAATTGCCCCTGCCGTTGTTGAAACCACAGGCAATCCCAAGCTCATCGCCTCCAAAAATACAATGCCGTATCCTTCCCAATACGATGGCAGCACAAATACATCAGCCAAGGCATACAAC
>JALUWH010000290.1 GCA_027019685.1 Ghiorsea sp.
TATATGGGTGCTGGTATTTTAATGGTATCGCTTGCCAGTTATTTCAGCCATAAGGCAGGGAGTCATTAAGCATGTCCACATCGGGTAGGATTTGGCTTGAGCGAATACTCGATTTCTTATTGTTTGTGATAACTTTAGCAGCGGTTGCTATTGGTTTTTGGAAGGCTGCACCAGATTGGGCTTCTTTGGTCGCTTTGGTTGGATTTTTTATATGTTTTGTTTGTCGCTGGTATGTGGATTTGGATCGTAAGGCATATCTCAAATCGAACTGGTTTGATTTGTTATTGGTCGTTTTATTGGCATCGCCTGCTTTGCGTTTATTTATGGCATTTAAGGTTGTTGGGCTGATGCCAGCTATGCGTGTTGGCGCATTGATTCGAGCCAATCGCGAAAAAATATTAAAATTGGTACTTGTATCGCAAGATAGTTTTCCAGCTGCGATGACACTTCTTTTCAGTGTAGTTTTTGTTTTTGGTACATCGGCATACCTCTTAGAGCATGGGCATAATCCAAGCTTTAAAGAAATCAGCGATGGTCTTTGGTGGGCATTTGTCACCCTAACGACAGTGGGTTATGGTGATATTGTGCCCATTACATCAGCAGGTCGTATTGTGGGTGTGTTTACCATGATATTTGGCATTGCAGTGTATTCATTGATGATTGCCAATATCACCTTATTTGTAGAGCAACAAGCACAAAAAAGAGCATCAAAAAACTGATTTATATCCTCTTCAATAATTGCTCAATATCACGAATCATTTTTTTGCGACCAAAGAGCAAACGAAATTGCCCGCCTTGATGTTGTCGCCATAAATGTGCAGCGCGTATGCCTGCAAAAAGAAGTGCACGAATTTTTTTTGTATTTTGGCTTTGGCGTAGAATTTCAGGTTTGCCATGTATCACAATGCGCGGTTTGATTTGGCTCACCGTTTCACCATAAAGTGCTGCAATGGCAGCGATAACATTTTCATGGCTAGGGCTACCAAAATATGCCACTTGTTTTTCA
>JALUWH010000291.1 GCA_027019685.1 Ghiorsea sp.
TATCACCCTTGGCGAGCCTGCTGGCATTGGCCCTGATTGCGTATTACTCGCTTATCAGCAGCAGCCTGAATGTTTTGCAGATAGCATCATTGCCGCACCGATTGCATGGCTGGAAACGCGGGCTCAAATATTAAAGCTTAATATTCCCATACAAGCGCATGCTGATTTGCCCGAACAACAAACCGACACCTCAAAACTGCACTGCTGGAATCCCACATCCGATACAGCAAACCATCCTATTTCTCTGGCAAAACCATCATCGCAAACCGCTGCAACTGTGATTGCATGTATTGAATCAGCAGCCCAAGCTTGTTTGCAAGATCGTGCATCTGCATTGGTCACTGCCCCTATCGAAAAGGCAGTCTTGCGTGATGCGGGTTTTGATTTTCCAGGTCATACCGAATTTTTAGCGCACTTGGGTGGGGATTGTCATATCGTGATGATGCTTGCATCCCAACAATTGCGGGTGGCTCTACTCACCACCCATATGCCTTTGAGTGAAGTGTCTCAAAGCCTTTCGATTGAAAATACATTGCGCTGCATTGAAATCACTCACCAAGACTTGCAACAACGCTTTGCGATTAAGCAACCGCGCTTGGGCATGTGTGGACTCAATCCTCATGCAGGTGAACAAGGTCACTTTGGGCGCGAAGAAATGGATATATTGATGCCCGCAGTTGCATTGGCGCGACAAAAAGGCATACAAATCACTAAACCTTTGCCTTCGGATACATTATTCTCAGCACAAATGCGTGATGAATTTGATGCTATCGTATGCTGCTATCATGATCAGGCACTGATTCCTATCAAAGCGCTTAGCTTTGGTGATGCTGTGAATGTGACTTTGGGATTGCCTTTTATTCGCACCAGTGTGGATCATGGCACAGCCTTGGATCGTGCAGGTACAGGAAAAATAACCTATACTAGCCTGATAGAAGCCATCGCTTTGGCACGCTCCATGCGTCAGAATATGATATAACACAAGGAGGCTGATATGATATTGAA
>JALUWH010000292.1 GCA_027019685.1 Ghiorsea sp.
ATGAGTGTTAGTAACGCCTTAGCTGAGGGGTGCAAATGAAGCTTTTTTCGCGTAAAAAAGAGCCTGTAATGGGTATTGATATTAGTGCGTCAGCCATTAAGTTGATTGAATTGACGCATAGTAAAAAAGGCTATGAGCTTAAAGCAATAGCCAATGTGCCATTGCCCCGTGATGCTATTGTAGAAAACACGGTGATTGATTCGATTGCTGTATCTCAAGCTTTATTGGATGCCCTAGAGCAGGCACAAACAAGCACTAGAAATGTTGCCCTAGCTGTGTCAGGCAATGCTGTGATTATTAAAGTTATTCAAGTGCCAACGGCAACAGAATTTGAGCTAGAATCCCAAATTGAGTTTGAAGCAGATCAGCACGTACCCTTTGATATTGAAGATGTATATCTGGACTTCCAAATTTTAGGTGAAACAGAAGAAGATCCAGAGCATATGGATGTTGTGCTGGTGGCTTGCAAACGTGAAATTATTGATGATTATCAGCTGGTGCTTAGTGAGGCTGGTTTACATACGACTTGTGTGGACTGTTCGGTGTTTGCGCTTGAAAATGCGGTGGAAGAAACAGGTGTGTACACGCAAGACACTACAGCAGTTGATGCAGCAGAGGCCATGGGTACAGAAGCAGATGAATCTGCAGCTTATGCATTGATTAATATTGGTGCTAATATCATTAATATTAATATTATGCGTGATGGACAGATGGCGTTTGTTCGTGATCAGTTTTATGGCGGGCAAAACTTAACCGAAGCTATTCAAAAAGCACATGCTATCAGTTTTAGTGCTGCTGAAAAAATGAAAAAAGAAAACTTTTCTGATATTGACCCTAATGTTATTGAAGAGTTTTTTAGTAACTTAAGCTCTGAAATTGGGCGTTCTCTTGATTTTTATGGTGCGAATAATGCTGAATACCCAGTGCAAAAGCTGATGCTTAGCGGAGGTTGCGCTTTGATTCCAGATGTTGATATTGAGTTAGATCAAAGGCTGGGTATTGAGGCAAAGGTTTTAAATCCTTTTGATAATATCACTGTATCACCAAAAAAATTCGATGCCGAAGAAATCAAAGCAATGGGGGCTATGCTTATGGTGCCCGTGGGCTTGGCGATGCGAGGTTTTGATTCATGATTCGCATAAATCTTATACCGCATAGGGCAGAGTTTCGTAAGAAACAAATTATTGAGTACATTACTGCCTTTGTATCATCCATATTACTTGTTGTTGGTATCATTATAGTGATAGATGTTTGGTCAACACAAGAACTGACAGACTTACAAGCTAAGCAAGCGTTGTTAAAAACTCAAAATGCACAACTTTCAAAAAAAATTGGTGAACTGCGTAACTTGGACAGCTTAAGAAAAGATGTGGAAGGCAAACTGCAAATTGTTGATGAATTACAGGCAGGTCGTTTTCGTTCATTAAATACCTTGGTGGCGATTGCTAAAGCAATTCCACAAAATATTTGGTTGGTTTCACTAAAAGATAATTCAAGTAACTTGTCGCTCACAGGGTTGGGTGAAAGCAGTAAGGCTGTGGCAAACTTTATGAGGGCGTTACAAACATCTATTTATTTTGATGGTGTTAGTTTAACTGTGGATAAAGAAGCAGAAGCTGAGGGTGTTAAGGTTCGTCAGTTTACTCTTACTTTCCATCGTTTGACACTTGCTGAGCAAGAAGCGATAGCTAAGGCAAAAGGGGAGGAAAAATGAACCTTGATGCTTTGAATTTAGATGCTTTACGACCATTAATCCCTTTACCTACAGTAACAAAGCTTGCAGGTCTGGCTGTGGTGCTCGTGTTGATTGCTGTGGGGTATTACACTGCTGTATGGACACCACTACAGGAAGCCATTTCGAATGAGAAAATTCAAGTAGAGCACCAGCGTGTTTTACTGCGTAAGAACCAACGTTTGGCCAGTAATATTCCAAAAAAGAAAGAAGAGTACAAACAGTTGCAAAAACAATTGAAAGTGGCTTTGAATATGTTACCGAAGAAGTCACAGATTCCTGACTTATTAGAAAGTGTGACTTGGGCAGGTAAAGATTCAGGCTTGAATTTTACAACATTTAAGCCATCTAAAGAAACAGTGAAAAGTATTTATGCTGAAGTGCCCGTATCGTTGGATGTAACAGGTTCGTTCAGACAGCTGTTAACCTTTTTGAAGCGCGTGGGTGAAATGCCTAGGATTGTGGATGTGAAGAATCTATCATTGGCTGTGGATAGTGCGAATAAGGGTGTTTTAAAGATTAAGGGGCAAGCGGTAACTTATCGATTTGTTCAAACACAAAAGAAAAAGCGCGGTAAGTAGTATGCTATTAGCGTTGGGCGCAAAAAAAGTTATCAGGTTTGGTGAGGAGAGTGAGATGAAAAAGAATAATGGTTCTTATGCCTTGTGTGGCTGGTTGAAGGCCTGTTTTTTGGTTTCTATGCTGATGGTTACATCAGTTTCTTGGGCAGGAACCATAAACAATGTATCTCTGCTTGATTCAAAAGATGGTGATATGCTGGTTGTTGAGTCCGATGAACCATTAGAATATCAAATTTTTGATTTGAATGAGCCTTCAAGGTTGGTGATAACATTTCCCAATGCAAACATTGATGATGCAGTTGTTGCTATTAAAGGTGCAGGGGTGGGTGTTACAAATGTATTTCCCAAGAAGAATGAACTTGGTGTTCGCATAGAGGTTGCTTTGAGTGAGCCATTGACTTATGAGGTAGATGAGCAGTCAGGATCGTTAGTGATTCGTTTTCAGGCAGTGAGTGCAAAACAAGCTGTAGGTAATAAGGCTGTTGTTAAAAAACTTCAGGTTAAAGATAAAGGTGATATGACGGAAGTTGTATTGAAAGGTGTCAATTTAGATGCAAGCCATAACTCATTCTTAACCAATAAAAACAGAACCCTAGTTGTTGATTTTTGGGGTGGTAAATCGAAGTTAAATAAGGAACGGTATCAATTCTCAAGTCAGCGTGTTAAAGGTATTACGGTGGGTGAGGCAGAAGATAGGTTGCGCCTAGTCGTTGACCTAAATCAAGTTGGACAAATGGAGCAGCAAATTGAAGCTTCTTCAGACCAGTTTATTATTCGTTTTGGGCAAGTTGAACATGTTGAAACAGGTTCAGCAAAAGTAGAAAGTGTAGATTTTCAACCCAATGGTCGTTTGGCTAGGGTCATGATTCGTACGGATGTAACCAATCCAGTCGTATCGGTGAGTGAGGATAAAGGGAAAACAATCATTGATATTAAAGATGCATCCATAAAGCAGGGGCAGGAACGTACGCAAGATTTGCGTGCATTTGCAGGTCCACTTTCGCAAATTGATACTTACCGCAAAGGAAAAAATGTGCGTATTGTGGTGCGTACACGAGAAACTGTGGAAACTACAAGTTTTCAGCAAGGAAATGTGTTTACATTAAACTTTGTGCCAGAAACGATAGCGGTTGCTACACGTGGTAAAGGCAAGGGTGACTCTGAGTTTACTTACAAAGGTGAGAAAGTAACTTTTGACTTCAAAGATATTGATATTCGAAATGCATTGAAATTGATTGCTGAAATGAGTGACTTAAACATTATTATGTCGGATGATGTAACAGGTACACTTACCATGCGATTGGTTGATGTACCTTGGGATCAGGCTCTTGAGCTTATTTTGTCAGCTCGTGGGCTTGGCAAAGAGCAATCTGGTAATGTGTTGAGGGTTGCACCTGTTGAAGTGTTGCGCTCGGAATATGAATCTAAGATTGAAGCAAGAAAGGGTTCATTGCAGCTTGAACCACTTATCACTGAGTTTATTACACTAAGCTACACGAAAGTAGCTGATGTAAAAAATATGCTGAAAGAATCTTCAAAAAACACAAAGAAAACAAACACAACGTCTAAAAATGTAATGCCTGAGTCTGATAATTCAGGTTTAATGTCTAGCCGTGGTAGTATTTTGGTTGATGAACGTACGAATACCTTAATTATTAAAGATACTCAGTCAGCAATCAATAATGTTAAACGCTTAATTGCTGCAATTGATAAGCCAATTCAACAAGTCTTGATTGAAGCGAGAATTGTTGAAGCATCGGATAAATTCACACATAGTATTGGTGTACGCTGGGGTGGTAGTGTAAATCGAAGTACAAACAATAATTTCCCTGGCTCTGTTGCTGTAGGTGCTACTGGTACGACAGCTGCAAATTCGGATGCTATTCTTGCAGGCGGACAAACTGCGGCAACGGGTCGTGGATTTTTGGTTGATTTACCAGCATCGGTTAGTGGTGGTGCAATTGGTTTAAGTTTGGGTTCATTCAGTAATGCAATCAATTTGGATTTGGAGCTTTCCGCAGCACAAGCTGATGGTGACGCAAAAATTGTGTCGAATCCACGCATTGTAACCAGCAACTTAAAATCAGCGACAGTAACCCAAGGATCTTTAGTGCCGATTGTTACGCCAGGCTCTGCGAATAACCCAGCAACAACCACGCTGACCAAAGCAGCATTAACTTTAGATGTAACCCCGCAAATTACAGCAGATGGTGGTGTGATATTAGATATTGTTGTTACCAAGGATTCACCGATTGTGTTTAATGGTGCAACGGGTATTGATTCCAAAGCGGTGACAACCAATGTGTATGTTAAAGATGGTGAAACCATTGTGATTGGTGGTGTTTATACACGTGATAAATCATTTAATAGCACGGCTGTACCTTATTTGTCTGAGATTCCAGTGTTAGGTTGGTTGTTCAAAAATGAAACAACGCGTGATGATAAAACAGAACTGTTAATCTTTATTACGCCAAAAGTAATGCAAGGTGCAGCAGGAAGTTAAGTTGGGCTTAAGTGAGGGATGCGATGAAAATAATAAATAGCAAGATAAGTGCGATGCTACTGGTTGCTGCTGCTTTGTTATCAGGCTGCGGCACAGCAGATAATGGTGCAACTACAGCAACTACAAGTAATACGGCACCTAGTGTGACAGCAATTGCATCAGGTACAGCGGGATCCATAGCACTGGGTATAGGTACTAAAATTAATGTGGTTAGCCCAACGCAATATAGTTTGCCTATGTCCGTGCAGGTGGTTGATAGTAATGGAACCGCAGTATCAGGTGCGGTGGTAACATTAACAACATGGCCAAAGTACTACAGATTTGGTAAGTGGTTTGCTAAAGACCCTGCAACAGCACCGAATGCAGATTGCTCGCCGTACTATTTTTTGGTCGCTGGGTCATCACTCGTGCCTAACGAAGATATTAATAAAAACTTGGTATTAGATGCTGGGGAAAACATAGCACAAACAGCAACATCAATCGCATCTATTGATGTATATGGTAATGTTACTCTAGGTCCTGCTTTTGCAACACCTGCAAATGATGGTATTTTAACACCTTACAGTGCGTCAGCAGGTACATTTGTGCAAGACGCAACATTACAGCCAATTACGTCAGTTACTACAGATGCTTCAGGAACGGCTAACTTTAGCTTGTTATACCTTAAAGCTTATGCACCCTGGATTGTTGCAGAATTAAAAGCGACCACACCAGTGATAGGTACACAAACAACAGCGGTGCTGGAAACAAATTTAATATATGAAATTACAGAGGGCAGTTCTTGTGCCTTAAGGAATAGTCTTGGTGGTTCACCGTTCAATGACCCTAGTTGGTAACGCATGGTCTTAGTTGGGCTGATGGGCTCAGGCAAATCGATTCTCGGGAAGCAGCTTGCTTCCCGTTTGTCGTTGGAACTTGTGGATTTGGATGATTTGATTGTTAGCCAAGCAGGCAAAACGATTCCTGAAATATTTAAAGATGAAGGCGAAGAAGCTTTTAGGGCTTTGGAAAGCAAGTTGTTGGCAGAAGTTTTGGCACAGGATGATGAAAAAATCACTGCCACAGGTGGTGGAGCTATATTATCAGCAGAAAATAGGGCGATGATGAAACAAAGTGGGCGAGTAATTTGGTTGGATGCTAGCCCCACTGTATTGGCAGATCGCATTGCTGGTGATACAAACCGACCATTGCTTGATGATGTTGACCCTCTTTTTAAAATGATTTCTTTGGCGATGCAACGCAACCCCTTATATGCTGAGGTAGCGGATTTACGTGTGGATACAGAAAAGCTGTCGGATGAAGAAGCAGTAGCGAAAATTATAAATTTTCTGTCAGACTAGGGCGCATGACTAAACAAAGCCAAACTTATCACGTCGATTTGGGCGTACGTTCTTATGATATTCATATTCAAGC
>JALUWH010000293.1 GCA_027019685.1 Ghiorsea sp.
CCAAATGTGGGAGCATGTTCTTCTTGTTTTTTAAAGACTTCAGCCGTTTCATTGCCTTCAGCAATTTTATTGCCGTATGTATCAAATTCAGTGTTGCAGCGATGACATACCAAAATGGCATTTTTAATAATCGCACCCACTTGATAAGCAGCATGGCATTCAGGACAAACTATACGCATAGGCGAACTCTGACAAAGTTTAACCAGCTTGCCTACTGACAGCATCTCTTTGTGCAGCTACGCTTAGCCCATGAGCCAAGAAGAAACAATCATACACATGAGTAATTTGATGATGCGATATAAGACAGGAAAGGTCGCATTGTCGGGGTTAAATATGGATATTCCACAAGGTAGTTTTGTTTACCTTGTGGGTGAGAGTGGGGCAGGTAAGTCCACCTTGTTGCGTATGCTGTATGGTGGCCTGCGCCCAACATCTGGGCAGCTAGAGGTGCAAGGCACGAGTATTCGTGGGGCAACGGATGCACAAGTTCGTGAGCTTAGGCAGCGCATTGGCATTATTTTTCAGGGTAATCGGTTATTGAATGCTCGCACTGTGTTTGAAAATGTGGCAATGCCGTTGCGGGTGCAAGGTTGGGATGCAGAGCGTTTATTACCGCGTGTGAGAAAGGTACTTTCTTTTGTGGGCTTGGAAGATCGATTATGGTCTTATCCTGAAACGCTTTCGGGCGGTGAACAGCAACGGGTTGCGATTGCCCGAGCTATGCTTGCCAACCCTCCCATGATTTTGGCGGATGAACCCACAGGCAACTTAGATGATGACACCGCACGTCACGTGTTGGATTTACTTATGGCGCTCAATAAGTTGGGAACAACAGTATTGATGGCAACCCATGATTTACACTTGTTAACATCACACCCAGGGCTGGTGATGCAGCTTCACCAAGGTGCATTGATGACGGGGCAATCATCATGAGTAAAGTGATAAAGAAAAAGAAAGTGCAAAAAAGTAAAACCAAGAAAAAAGAGCAACAACATAAAGCATCCATGCGTTTGCCAGGTGGCTGGCAATTGCCGCCTTTTGGTATTCACCAAGTTTTGGCATTGATGATTGTGGCGGTGGCATTGTGGTCTGTTGGTTTAGTGTGGCTGGCACTTCAAGGCGGACAGCAGTGGGTAGGCTCTTGGCAGCAAGATATTAAAGTTCATGTATATGTGGAGCAGGAAAATAAGAAGCAAATCAATCCTTTGCAAGAACACTTGAAAGAAATAGCAGGTGTTGAAGATGTGCATTTGGTTGCCAAAGAAGAAGCTGAGGCATGGATGGAAAAGTGGTTGGGTGGTAGCGATTTGAATGCCAGTAGTTTTATCAAGCATTTACCAGAGAGCATTGAGGTTACTTTAACGGAGCCTAGAGAAGAGGGCGTGTTGCAACGCATTAAGCAAGTGGCAGAAGAGTATCATGGTCAAGTCAATGATGATGAGTTGGAGCTGGTAGAAGCGGGTGATATTTTAGGGGCGATTGAGAAGTTGGCTTGGTTTGCAACCATTGTTTTGGGCTTGGCGATGGCATTGATTGTATCCAATACGTTGCGTATGATTTTGTTGGCAAGAGCCGATGAAGTACATTTGATGCGTTTAATGGGTGCCAAAGAGTGGTTTGTGCGTTTGCCATTTGTTTTAGAAGGTTTGTTGCTTGGGGCAAGTGCGGGTTTTGTTGCATGGTTGCTGGTGTGGCCTTTGTTATGGTTTACCGCAGACTGGCAGATGAGTTTAGCTATTGATTTGAGTGGTTGGGCGATGTTTTTACCATTGGTGTTGGGTGGTGCTGTCGTGGGTTGTATGGGTGCACTGATTGCGACAGCCAATATTGTATCTCCAGAAAGTGAGGCTTAGGTAGTGATATGACAATGGAAACTTGGAAAGCAACAACGATTTGCTGTGTACGCAAAGGTGATGATGTTGCCATTGCAGGTGATGGGCAAGTATCCTTGGGTGATACTGTGATTAAACATGGTGCTAAAAAAGTACGGTCCATTCGTGATGGTAGTATTTTGACAGGTTTTGCAGGTTCAACTGCTGACGCTATGAACTTATTTGAAAAGTTTGAAGCCAAGTTAGATGAACATGGTGCAAATTTAACGCGTGCTGCTGTTGCGCTAGCTAAAGATTGGCGCACAGACAGAGTATTGCGTAAGCTTGAAGCTATGATGATTGTGGCAGATAAAGAGCGTACTTTAATTATCTCGGGTAATGGCGATGTATTGGAGCCTGATGAAGGTGTGGCAGCGATTGGTTCAGGTGGCTCATATGCAAGGGCTGCTGCAACGGCTTTGGTTCGCAAAAGTGATTTGGATGCCGAAGCTTGTGTGCGTGAAGCAATGAAAGTAGCTGGTGACATTTGCATCTATACTAATGATCATGTGACGGTTGAAGTCTTGAGTGCATAACTGCACTTGTTTATGATGTTGAAACACACACCTTTTCCTTTACTGCCATACCGTTTTTTGTTGTGGGGGCTTATTTCTTATATTGTTATTGAAACACTGGGTGTTTTGGTTTTGCAATATATGGGAGACCTTCAAGAGCAGACAGTGATTATGTCGATGCGACTGCTAGAATTGATAGCATTTATTATTTTTATTCATAAGTTTAATGCACTGTCGAATTTAGGCTTAAATATGCCTAAGCAAGATAGTTTGTATGTTTTCCTTAACATTGCAGCTATTTGTCTTATGGGAGCAGCCTTGTTGTATGTTTTGCAACCAAAGTGGTTTGCATATATTACATTGCCAGCATGGCTGCATGGTATTTCAGGCTTATTATTGATGGTGGTGCTTGCTCCTATTGTTGAAGAGCTTATATTTCGTGGGTTGCTTTATAGGATGTTACGAGAGCGTTGGGGCATTTTTATTTCTGTGGCAGCAAGTGCGGCTTTCTTTTCTTTGGTTCATCATGGTATGCTGCTTTCCCCGCAGCTTATTGGTGGTATTATTTTTGCCTTGGCTTATGAGTGGAGCAGGTCATTGTGGGTGAGTATAGCTTTGCACATGGGAGCCAATGCTGCAGTTTATGAATTGGTTGTGTTAGGCTTAGCCGCCTAAGAGAGAAGGAGCTTTCAACGATGGGTAAAAAGATGTTTTGGTTAGTGATGGTAGGCATTATTGTGTTTGGTGTGTTGGCTGCAACACGAAGTATTTGGCAAGACCCTGCTGAGCAAACATGGATGAAAACCATCATTCCTAAGGTTAATATTTTGCCTAAAGAAAAAAGTAAGGCTTATGCACAAGCATGTGCATCTTGTCATATGTTGTATGCGCCAAGCATGTTACCTGCACGTTCTTGGAAACAAATGATGTTGGGCTTAGATGATCACTTTGGTGATAACGCTGAGCTTGAAAGCTCGGTTCGAGAAGAGGTTTCTGCATATCTACAGCGTAATGCAGCAGATAAAGTGGAAAATATTTATGCACAGCCTATGTTGAACTTATTAAAAGATGATGAGACGCCAAAACGTATCAGTGACACTGCATACTTTAAACTTGTACATGATATTGTACGCCCAGAAATGGTAACGGGTAATCCTGATGTAAAATCGGTCGCGCGCTGTGAGATTTGCCATTATGAAGCAATGGATGGGCGTTTTAGTCGTTTTTCTGTGCGTATTCCTAACTATTATAAAGAAGGAACGTGGCACAAGGTAAGGCAAAAAAATAGTAAAACTGAGAAGGCGGTAGAACAATGATGATTGCGGGTATGAAAAAAGTAGCAGGTTTATTGGTATTATGTGTTTGGGCAACCACAGCGAGTGCAGTGAATATTGCAAGGGTGGACGTAGCACCACTTGAAACCAGTAAGGCATACCAACAAGCATGTGCATCTTGTCATATGTTGTATGCGCCAAGTATGTTGCCTGCGCGCGCTTGGAAAAAAATCATGTCCAATTTAAATAATCATTTTGATGATAATGCAGAAGTCACTGCTGCGGTGAATGATGAAGTCACTGCATATTTGGAACGCAACGCAGCAGAGCATGATAGACGTAGATATGCAAAATCTATGCTTGGTTTGCTAAATGATGGTGAAACACCTAGCGCTATTAGTGATACCAAATATTTTAAGCTTATGCATGATGCTGTGAAACCTAAAATGGTGCTAGGCAACCCCGATGTGCGCTCTTTTGCGCGTTGCGAAGCTTGTCATAGCCAAGCTCAAGAAGGAAAGTTTAATAGCATTGAAGCTAAAATCCCTAATTATTTTAGAAAAGCAGGACGGTTTGTGCATTAAAAGCTTTGGTTAACTTGCGTTAGACATTTTATTATGAAAACGTAAAAAGGCACGCAACAATAGATTTTGTTGCGTGCCTTTTTAATGCTGTATATTTTTTTATGGGGTTGTAATGCTTAAAAGACAAACTCGCGTTCTTTTGTTATGCCTTCTATAGGTAATAGTCGAGTCTCTGTGATGCCAGTTTTAATATCCATGCCATTAATAAATTGATGAAGTTCTAGTGTGACAATATCTTTACCAATAAAAGCAATGAGTTTTCCGCTTTCTTTAAGCAATGCTTGGATATGTTCAGGAATAGTTTCTATTGCTGCACCGATTACAATGACATCAAAGTCTTTGCCAACATTGGCAGCTTGTAAAGCAGCCTCATCCATAGCATTTACATGGACAACTTTGACATTATCTGCGCCATTTTCTTCTAGGTTCTTATTGGCTAGATTAACCAATTCTTCATGAATCTCACAGCTAACCACTTCACTGGCTTGTAAAGCTAATAAATGTGCGAGGTATCCCGTACCAGTGCCGATTTCTAGCACACGTTCAGTGCCTGTTAGTCCCGCAGCTTGTAAAATTTGGGCTTCTTGCAAGGGGGTTAACATCTCTTGATTGCAGGGTAAAGGCACAGAGCCTTCCATATATGCAAGGCTAACCACGTGTTCAGGGACAAACTTTTCACGGGGTGAATTCACAAGCATATCAATAAGCTCAGGGTTTAAAACCTTACAACAGCGAATTTGATATTCGACCATATTACGACGTGCTGAGTAAAGTGTGGCTGCATCCATTATGTTAAAACCTCCCAAGGCTAAAAGGGGAAGCATGCAGGATGAAAGCCGATGATTCAAGTTCAACTTTTTGTTGCGTTCGCAATTTAAACCTAGATGGTTAAGATGCGTGTTTTGTAAATGAAAGGAGAGTGTACATGCTGACTGCCAGTATTGTGATTATTATTGGTCTTGTGTTATTGGTGTGGAGTGCTGACCGCTTTGTAGAAGGTGCATCTGGTATTGCAAAAAACTTTCAGGTATCTCCTCTTGTGATTGGTTTAACCATTGTAAGTTTATGCACTTCGCTTCCTGAAATGATAGTAGCAGGTATTGCCGCAATGGAAGGCAATAATAATTTGGGTATTGGTAATGCTATCGGCTCGAACATTGCAAATATCGGTTTAGTGTTGGGTGTAACTGCGCTGGTTGCACCGCTGGCGATACAATCGCATATCTTAAAACGTGAAATCCCTGTTTTATTTTTAATTATGTTTTTAGCTTTAGTTTTGTTTTGGGATGGCGAGTTAAGCCAAGTTGATGGCATCATACTATCGCTTAGTTTGTTTGGTTTTGTTTTTTGGTTGTATAAAATTGGTATGAAAGAGCGGGATGCCGTGTTGGAAGCTGAGTTTGAAGACGTTATTCCTAAAAACATGGATATGAAAACATCGGTGATGTGGTTTATTGTTGGTTTACTTGTACTGATTGCAAGTTCACGAATGATGGTTTGGGGTGCAGTGGAAATTGCTACTATGCTTGGCGTGAGTGACTTGGTCATTGGTTTAACCATTATTGCGATTGGCACAAGTTTACCTGAGCTGGTGGCATCGATTACCAGTGTACTTAAAAATGAGGCTGAATTAGCTGTTGGTAATATTATTGGCTCCAATATGTTTAATATTCTTGCAGTATTAATGATGCCTGCACTGCTTAGCCCTGGCGAGTTTGATGTACTGATTTTAGAAAGGGATATTCCTATCATGTTTGCATTTACAGTTGCTTTGTTTTTAATGGCATATGGACATAAAAAGGCAGGACGTATTACCCGTTGGGAAGGTGGTATTTTACTTTCAAGCTTCTCTGGATATTTGTATTTGTTATACCTTCAAAGCTAAAGTTATTTTTTAATAGATTCTTAATCATTAGTGGTTATGTTTCGCAGCATTGAACAATGGCACTCTACGTGCTATAGTGAAATAGGGGCCT
>JALUWH010000294.1 GCA_027019685.1 Ghiorsea sp.
CTGAATTGATGCGTATGAAACAAGGCATTGCTGTGGCAGGTAGCCATGGTAAAACTACGATTACATCCATGATTGCGCATGGTATGGAAAGCGCAGGTTTAGACCCAACTTACGTGATTGGCGGGCGTTTGATGTCCACCAGTCATAATGCACGTTTGGGTGAATCTTCATGGCTGGTGGCTGAAGCTGATGAATCCGATGGTTCATTCTTACGTTTATCACCAACCATTTCAGTGGTGAGCAATATCGACCCTGAGCATCTCGACCACTATGGTAATTTTGATACTTTGATTGCTGCATTTAAGCAGTTTGTCAATTTAACACCATTTTATGGGCGTGTTGTATTGCATCATGAACATCCCAATGTGGCATTGTTGCGTGATGCGCTACATCGACCCGTCACCACTTATGGCACCAGCCCACAAGCCGATTTATATTTGAAAGATGTGCGTATTGACGGTTATCAGCAGCATTTAACGATTGGTTTTGCTGATGGTACGACACAGAACATGATGCTGCCTATGCCAGGTTTACATAATGCAGAAAACGCATTGGCTGCAGTTGCGGTGTTGTTGGATTTGGACATTGGTTTTTCTGAAATAAAACAGGCATTTTCAACCTTTGAAGGTATTCAACGCAGGTTCCAATGTTGTCCTGTTGGGCAAGGTGTATTGGTGGATGATTATGCGCATCATCCTAAAGAAATATTATCGACCCTCCAAGCTGCACAATCATGTTGGCCAGAGCAAACCATTTCGGCGTTGTTTCAACCACATCGCTATACGCGAACCCAAGACTTATTTGAAGACTTTTTAGGTTGTTTTGATATGGCGCAAAAGGTACGCTTATTGCCCATTTATGCTGCCAGTGAACAAGCTATTGATGGTGTGAATGCCACAAGTTTGGCTGAAGGTATGATGAAACGCGGGCATAGAGATGTAGCAGCCATAGATGATGAACAAGCTGCCCTTGCTTGGGTGCAAGCAGAGCTTGAAGCAGGGCATATTGTGCTGCTGATGGGCGCGGGCTCTATTGGTGCTATGGCGCGAGAAATGCGTGAAAACCTAGGATGCAAAACTGTGGGGCAGGCTTCATGAGTTGGCAGGCAGAATTGCAAGCCATGGGCAAGATGGCAGCGAATGTGCCGCTTGCACCACGCACCACATTGGGTGTGGGTGGTGAGGCTGCTTGGTTGTTTCGCCCTAGTGATAAAGCAAACTTGATTGCAGCCATGTCTATGATTCCACAAGATATTTCACTTTTCCCTTTGGGTAGAGGCAGTAATGTCTTGATTGCCGATAGTGGCATTGATGGTTTGGTCTTGGATTTGGGTGGTATCAATACATTAATGGTTGAGGGTGAGACCATCAAGGTTGGTGCTGGTGTACGTATGAGCAAATTGGCACAAGCAGCCGCTAATCACGGGCTTACTGGATTGGAGTTTATGGCAACTGTACCTGGTGATTTGGGTGGTGGCGTGGCCATGAATGCAGGCGCATTTAGGCAGCAAGTATCGGATGTACTGTTATCCGTGGATGTGTTGCATAGAGATGGGCGTTTGACGTGTATATCGCGTGATGCTTTGGATATGCGTTATCGTTATACCAAGCTTCCGCAAGGCGCATTGATTGTGTCGGCAACATTCAAGCTTGAGACATCTGATGCTGAGCAAATCAAAACAACGATGCGTGAGATGCGTAGCAAACGCAGTGATAGCCAACCTTTGGCTCTACCCAACTGTGGTTCGGTATTCAAAAATCCCGAAGGTGATTTTGCTGCTCGCCTGATTGAAAGCGTGGGTTTAAAAGGTGAGCAACGAGGTAAGGCTAGAATTTCAGACGTACATGCCAATTTTATTGTCAATGCAGGTGGTGCAAGCAGTGAAGATGTATTGCATTTGATTCGTTTGGCAAAAGCAGAGGTGAAAAAACAAACCAATATTGATTTGGAGCCTGAAGTGAAACTGGTGGGGTGCTCGTTATGAATATGCAAAGCCTTGAGCATAAACGCATTGTGGTCTTGATGGGTGGGGCTTCTGCAGAGCGGGAGATTTCTTTGCGTTCAGGTGCTGCTGTGACACAAGCATTAAGTAGCCAAGTTTTGGATGTGGTGGCTTTAGACTTGCCTGAAAATACAAGCAAGTGGTTTGAACTCATCCAGCATAGCCAAGCTGATATAGCTTTTATTACATTACATGGCACGTATGGTGAAGATGGTTGTATTCAAGGGTTATTAGAAACCATGCAACTGCCATATACGGGTTCAGATGTGAGTGCGTCAGCACTATGTATGAATAAAAAACTCACCAAATGTGTACTGGATGATATAGGTATTCGCACGCCAGAAGATGTGTTAATGCGAGATGGTAAACCGCAACATTATCCTGTGTTTGTGAAACCTGTGGCAGAAGGTTCTAGCGTTGGTTTACACTATATTGAAGACGAAGCGGCATGGCATGCTTTGGCTTTGAATGAGCCGAAGGACTGGTTGGTTGAGCAATGTGTGCGCGGTGTTGAAGTAGCGGTATCTGTGGTGGATGGTAAGGCATTAACGCCAGTAGAAGTTGCACCCAAATCAGGCATGTATGACTTTGCCTCGAAATATACAGCGGGCGCAACAGATTATTATTGCCCAGCACGCATTTCAAGCAGCCAGAGTAATAAATGTAAACATATTGCAGAACAAGCGGTGCAAGCAGCAGGTTGTACGGGTGCACCACGTGTAGATTTGATTGTGCCTGATATTGGTGCACCAGTGGTTTTAGAAATCAATACCATTCCAGGTATGACGGCAACTAGTTTGCTGCCTAAGGCTGCTGCTGAGCAGGGTGTCTCTTTTGAAGACTTATGTGTACAGATTTTAAAGTCTGCCCATTGCGGAGAAAAAAATGGTGGAGGAGTACAATGAAACTATTGTCCAAACTCTTCAATGCAAATAAAAAAGACGTAGGAAATGCGCGTAGAAAGAAAAAAGTTGCTCCTGTAAAACGTCGCATGATTTGGTTGAAACCGTTACAAATTGCGTTGGTATCTTCTGGGGTAATTGCTGTGCTTGGTTTTTCGGCAGTAAAACTCAATCAAGAAATGACAGTAACGCACTGGCAAATTGATTCACCTGAACATATTAAAAAGCCAATTGCCTCATATTTTGAGCATAAAGAAAAATTTGATTTTTGGCATACACGTGCAGCGGTGATTCAAGACGATTTAATAGCTTTGATTCCTGATATTCAACGCATAGAGGTGAGCCGTGTTTTGCCTGATGGCTTATTGATTAAAGCTTCTGCACGTAAGCCCGTTGCTTTATGGGAAAATGTAAGTGCACAAGCTGATAAGAAAGTGATGTTGGTGGATGAGCAAGGCGTGGCTTATCGCCCGATATTACGTGGGGAAAATTTAGATTTGCCATTATTTAGGTTGCAACCAAACCATTTAAAAACGGCTGCAGCTGTTTTGCATCATTTGAGCACAAATATACCTGAACGCGTACAAGCTTTAAGTGAAGTCATTGTTGAGCAGAACGATTGGCGTTTGAATTTTGCGCATGGCGAACAATGGCTGTTGAATCAAGAAAGTTTGCAGGATGATTTACCTAAAGTGCTAAATATTTTGAGCCAGCCACGCTGGGCAAGAAGACACTGGCGCATGGATGCGCGCATTCCCGAACGTTGGTTTATTCGACCAGCCAAGCAGGAGGTCATATAATGGCTAGAGAAAACCAAATTATTGTAGGCTTAGATATTGGTACAAGCAAAATTGCTTGTATCGTAGCAGAGGCGGCACCGGATGGTCGCTTAGATATAGTGGGCATAGGAACACACCCATCCAATGGCTTGCGCCGTGGTGTGGTGGTGAATATTGAAAGCACTGTAGAATCGATTCGTTTAGCCGTAGAAGAAGCCGAATTGATGGCTGATGTGGACATTAAAAAGGTGTATGTGGGTATCGCAGGTTCGCATATTCGTGGGTATAACAGCCATGGTGTGGTGGCGACAAAAAATGGAGAAGTCACCGAAGAAGATGTGACACGTGTGGTAGAAGCTGCCAAAGCGATGAATATCCCAGCAGATCAGCAAATTTTACATGTCTTACCCCAAGAATATATCATTGATAGGCAAGATGGTATTCGTGAACCTGTGGGTATGAGTGGTGTACGCCTTGAAACACGGGTGCATGTGATTACGGGCGCATTGTCATCAGCACAAAATATTATCAAGTGCTGTAACCGATGTGACTTGGATGTGTCTGCTATTGTGTTGGAGCAGATTGCTTCGAGTGAAGCAGTTTTAAGCCAAGATGAAAAAGATATTGGTGTATTATTGGTGGATATTGGTGGTGGTACGACTGACCTAGCCGTATTTATTGATGGTGCAATTCGGCATACAGCCGTGATTCCTGTGGGTGGTGACCATTTAACCAATGATTTGGTTGCAGGTTTACGCACATCAGCCAGAGAAGCCGATATTTTGAAGAAAAGATATGGCTCCTGCATGACATCGTTAATCGCGGCAGAAGAAACGGTAGAAGTACCACGCGTGGGTGGTCGTCCACCACAATCCATGCCAAGGCAAGTGATGGCACAGTTATTAGAGCCGCGTATGCAAGAGTTGTTTGAGTTGGTACGCGAAGAATTAGAACGCTCTGGTTATCGTGAATTGGTAGCAGCAGGCGTGGTGTTAACTGGTGGTAGTAGTTTGCTTGAAGGCACACAAGAGCTTGCTGATGAAATTTTTGAATTGCCTGTACGCATTGGTCGCCCGCAAAATGTGGGTGGATTAACCGATGTGGTGAACAGCCCGATTTATGCAACGGGTGTGGGGTTGATTCATTACGGTCAACGTTACCGCGAAGAACAAGGTTTACATTTTGATGATACAAGCTCTGAAAGTTTATGGAGCAGCGTACGACGATGGTTTGGGGGTAGCTAATGGCATGTGATTTGATAGAAGAAAACCCAAAACAAATACATAATTATAAGAAAATAAAAAATAGTAGGAAGGGAGATAGTCATGGCGCTTAAATTTACATTGGATGATACACAAAAACAGGTAGCAAGCATTAAGGTGATTGGTGTTGGCGGCGGCGGCGGTAACGCCTTGAATAATATGATTGAGCAAGGTTTGTCTGGTGTAAGTTTTGTGGCAGCCAATACCGATGCTCAAGTTTTATCACGCAGCTTGGCGCAAACACGTTTGCAGTTGGGTTCACATAGCACCAAAGGTTTGGGTGCTGGTGGTAAACCTGAAATTGGACGCGATGCAGCAGACTCAGACCGTGCACACATCAAGGAATTACTTGAAGATACTGAAATGGTGTTTGTTACAGCAGGCATGGGTGGCGGTACGGGTACAGGTGCAGCACCAGTGATTGCAGAAGTCGCGCGTGAAATGGGTATTTTAACCGTTGGCGTGGTCACTAAACCTTTCACATTTGAAGGTAAACGCCGCATGCGTTTTGCTGAAGAAGGCATTGCTGAGTTAAGTAAAGCTGTGGATACGCTGATTACCATCCCGAATCAAAAATTGATTGGCTTGGCTGGAAAGAATACAACCATGAAAGATACTTTCCGCATGGCGGATGATATTTTATTGCAAGCCGTGCGTGGTATTTCAGATATGATTACCAAGCCTGGTTACATCAATGTGGATTTTGCAGATGTCACAGCAGTGATGCGTGAGAATCAAGGTATGTCCATGATGGGTATGGGTGTTGCAACGGGTGAATCACGTGCTTGTGAAGCTGCTGAAGCTGCAATCACATCACCATTGTTAGAAGAAGTGGATATTCATGGCGCACAAGGTTTACTGGTGAATGTAACAGCTTCTGAAGATACATTATCCATGTCTGAATATGATGAAGTGATGAACATTATTTACAATATGGTGGATGAAGAAGCCAATGTGAACTGTGGTGTGGTCTTTGATGAAGATGCAGGTGAAGAATTGCGTGTTACAGTGGTTGCAACAGGTTTGCAAAAACAAGAAGTAGCCAAGCTTGCCCCCGTTCGCTCTTTGCATCAGCCTAAAATGCCAATCATGGGTGATGTGCCAGTTCCTGGTTTCACCAGTGGTACAGGGCAAGCACAAGCACAAACAGCAACTGCTGAGTCACCTTATGATGACTTGTATGATGTGCCAACATGGATTCGTCAGCAAGCAGATTGATACTGCTTTAAGCAGTGAAATAAAGGCTTTTTAGGTGGTTGTATGAG
>JALUWH010000295.1 GCA_027019685.1 Ghiorsea sp.
TTTAATAGCCAAGGTCAATTCTCTTGGAAAAAGGTAAACTACACTTTATCAACAGCATTACCCCAGAAAAAAGAAGTCAATATTGATGCAGGCAAGTTTACATTTGAAGGTCTCAGCTTCTCCAACAAGGCACATTGGCACCTAAGGTCTGCGACCATATCCACAGCAGACGATAAAAATGCTAGCATCAATATTACTTCTGCAACACTGCAACCTGATTATTGGAAAGTTCCCTTACAACTACAACATAGCTCTCTATGGCTGCCTTTAAGCCAAATCATACTTGATCAGCAAACACACAAGCAAAACATTAGCGGTGATGGTATATTAACGGGTCACCTTGTTATCAGCCGTACCGCTGAACAAGACCATTCTATAAACTTTGACCTTGATGCCAGTCAAACTTCATTTTCTTGGTTAGGTTACAAAAAACCTAAGAATATCCCCCTAACCTTACAAGGCGATATCATATGGGAAGATGGTGAGGTACAGCCAAGTTTTCTACAATCAACCATTCAATTGGCAGATAGCTATGCGAGTATCACCTTCAAGCCAAGCATGTTATCTTTACAAAACATGACGGTGGACTTTAATCAGTTAAGTAACCAAGGCATAGTATTAGCCCAGACTTTACAGTATTGGCACGGTAATATCGCTGGCAACCTGAATATAGACTTAGAACAACAACAGTTGCTTCATGCTCAACTTCAGCTCCATGACTTGGGTGCAAAAAATCATCACCTGACAGGAAATATCAACTATGCCGATAAACTCTGGCATATACCCCAACTATCGTGGGCATTTGGCGAAAACCAAGTGCAATTTACCACCAATCAACAGGCTAACGTAAATATTCATGCTGAATCCTTAGACAGCACTGGTCTAACGGGTCTGCTGCAACTACCCCTCACAGCCACAGGACATTTCACTGCTCAAAAACTTATCCTGCCCTTTGGTAGATTGAATCAAGTCGTAGCAAGCTATAAGCTTAACGAGCACCAATTCACATTGAAAAAGTTTAAGTCTCACTTCTACCAAGGGAATTTGCGTGCAAAAAAACTTAGTATCTCTGCCCAAAACAATCAGTTGTACATCTCAAGCATAGTTCAAGCTGGAGGTGTTCGTCTCAACAACTGGCAATGGCTGCAAAAACAATTTGATGGGTACCTTGAAGGCAGTATGTATGCAACCTTAAACCTTGATGCTCATTTCGACCCACAAGGTAAGCTAAACAGCTGGCAAGGTGATGGTGACATCATGGTCTATAATGCCAAGTGGTTATTAAATAACAAAAATATTCAAGCAGATAAGTTAGCTCTCTCGCTTCGTAAGCGAAAACAGTTTACCGCAGCATTTAACATAACTGAGCGCCAACAAAAAAGCAGTGGGCGCATCACTATTGATGCTGACGCAAATGTAGCAGGTCATTTCATTTGGCAGAATAAGTCATTTAAGCTTCATAAAACTTGGCCACACTTACATTACCAAAAGCAGCCCTAAATAATAACTGTCATGGAACAGCATAATCACCACAACAAAAAAGGCTGCATCACTGCAGCCTTTTTTACCCATCAATACAAGATAAGGAATTAACGTGACATATCCTCTTCAGGGTTTGCACTAATTTGATGGATTGCCAAGTCTGCACCCATATGCTCGTCCTCTGCAGACAAACGGATGCCAAGCGTTGCTTTAATACCAGAATATACCAAGAATCCACCTGTAACAGCAATTGTCAGTCCTGTAAGTGTACCAACCAATTGCGCCATAAAGGTAACACCTCCTGCACCACCCAAAGCAGTTGAGCCAAAGATACCTGCAGCAATGCCACCCCATGCGCCACAAACACCATGCAAAGGAATCACACCCAATACATCATCAATTTTCAACTTATTTTGCAAAAGTTCAAAACCATACACAAACATAACACCAGCAACCACGCCCACAAACAACGAACCCATAGGGTGCATAATGTCTGAGCCCGCACATACTGCAACCAGCCCAGCCAAAGCACCATTGTGTACAAAACCAGGGTCATTTTTGCCAACAACCAATGCCGCCAATAAACCACCGACCATGGCCAATAAAGAGTTCATTGCCACTAAACCTGATGCACCATCAGCAGTGCCCGCACTCATCACATTAAAACCAAACCATCCCACGCACAGTACCCAAGAACCCAATGCAAGAAAGGGTATATTTGATGGTAATATAGCATTGACTCGCCCATCTTCTGTATAACGCCCAAGCCTTGCACCTAAAGTCATCACAGCACCCAAAGCCAAGAAACCACCCATGGCATGCACTACGACTGAGCCTGCAAAATCATGAAATGGCGCATCAAAGGTTGCTTCTAGCCAAGTTTGAAAACCATAATTACCATTCCAAATCATCCCTTCATAAAAAGGATAAATCAGTCCAACCAACAACAGCGTTGCCAACACATTGGGCCAAAACCTAACCCTTTCTGTAATACCGCCTGAGATAATCGCAGGAATTGCCGCAGCAAAAGTTAATAAAAAGAAAAAGTGCACCATTTTATAACCATTAGTGCCGCCTTCCATCACTTCAAGCTCACCCACTGGTGCATAAAAAGTAATGCCATAAGCCACATAAAAACCAATAAATAAATAAGCAATGGTAGAAAAACCAAAATCCGTAATAACCCGAACCAAAGCATTCACCTGATTCTTTTTACGCACTGTTCCTACTTCTAAAAAGGCAAAACCCGCATGCATAGCCAGCACCATAGCTGCCCCAACAGTTAAGAAAAACACATCCATGACAGTCTCCCTTAACTCAACGCATCGGCGTTTTCTTCGCCAGTACGGATACGTACAACACGCTCAACATTGGTCACAAAAATTTTACCATCACCAATTTTACCAGTGCTAGCAGCCTTCACAATGGCTTCAACCACCACATCCACTTGCTCTTCTTTCACTACGGTAGAAATACTGGTTTTAGGTACGAAATCCACAATATATTCAGCACCACGGTAAAGTTCAGTGTGTCCTTTTTGCCGACCATGACCGCGTATTTCACTCACGCTCATACCGCTTACACCTACTTCCAAAAGTGCATCTTTTACATCATCAAGCTTAAACGGCTTGATGATGGCAGTGATTTGTTTCATATACCCTCCAAATGTGTTGAAACACATTTTGTTCTATTTGCATAGGGCAAAACATAACCGTGAATATTTTTTAATGCAAAATTCACTGCCAAAAAAGCACAAAAAAGGACAGGTGATTTCTCACCTGTCCTTCTGTATTACCCAAAGCCTTACCGATTCATGCAAATAGAATGGTAACAAAACAAATTTGTTATTTTAAAAATAAAACCTCAGGTAACACAAACTGTGTAAACTTACTTGCTGCTAGAAAATTCCGGATATGCTTCCAATCCACACTCGCCAACATCAAGACCTTCAAACTCTTCTTCCTCAGAAACACGAATGCCCATAATAGCTTTAATCGCAATCCAAATCACAAAACTTGAAACAAAGACGAATACAAAAATTGTACCAATACCCATCAATTGTGCGCCAAGTGTTGCATCATTATTGGTTATAGGTACAGCTAATAAGCCCCAGATACCGACAACACCATGCACAGAAATTGCACCCACTGGGTCATCAATTTTAAACATTCTGTCCATAAACACGATAGAAGGAACCACAATCAAACCACCAATCGCACCAATCAATGTTGCCATTTCAGGTGAAGGTGTTAGCGGCTCAGCTGTAATCGCTACTAGACCTGCCAATGCACCATTAAGTGCCATGGTTAGGTCTGCTTTACCAAACCACAGTCTTGCAAATACAAGCCCTGCAACCACACCACCAGCAGCAGCCATGTTTGTATTCACAAAAACCATAGCTGTTGCATTGGCTTCAGCCACATCAGATACTTTAAGCTCTGAACCGCCATTAAAACCAAACCAACCCAGCCAAAGAATAAATGTACCCAACGTTGCCATAGGAAGATTTGCACCGGGGATTGCGTTTACAGAACCATCTTTATTGTATTTTCCTTTACGTGCACCAAGCAAAATAACCGCTGCTAATGCCGCAGAAGCACCTGCCATGTGAACCACACCAGAACCAGCAAAATCACTAAATCCTGCTGCATCTAGGAAACCACCACCCCATTTCCACATGCCTTGAAGCGGGTAAATGAATCCAGTGAAGATAATTGCAAATACGAAGAAAGCCCAAAGCTTCATACGCTCAGCAACAGCGCCCGATACGATAGACATTGCAGTTGCAACGAACACCACTTGGAAGAAAAAGTCAGATAACATTGAATAATATGGTGCATCTTCACCACCCGCCAATACAGCTACAGCTGCACCTGCATCATCAGCGGCTGCACCACCAAGACCAAATGTTAATGCTGATGGGAAAATATCAGCAGCGTTAGTATACATGATATTATAACCTACAACCATATACATAATACATGCAATGGCATAAAGCACGATATTTTTAGTCAAAATCTCCGCTGTATTCTTTGAACGAACAAGCCCTGCTTCAAGCATTGAGAAGCCAGCTGCCATCCACATTACGAAAGCACCCATCACCAAGAAGTAGAAGGTGTCGAGTGCGTATTTAGTTTGGAGAATATCTCCCGATAATTGTTCCATTATTTCATCTCCCCTTAATTCAATGCGTCGGCATTTTCTTCGCTAGTACGGATACGAATCACACGCTCCACATCTGTGACAAAGATTTTACCATCGCCAATTTTTCCGCTGCTTGCAGCTTTGATAATTGCTTCAATCACAGCATCCACTTGGTCGGCTGTAACTACGGTTGAAATTTCAGTTTTTGGCACAAAGTCCACATTGTACTCTGCACCACGATAAAGCTCTGTATGACCTTTCTGACGACCGTGTCCGCGAATTTCACTAACACTCATGCCTGAAACACCAAGCTCAATCAATGCATCTTTTACATCATCAAGTTTAAATGGCTTGATGACAGCAGTAACTTTTTTCATTGCATATCTCCTCTGTTTGATTGTAAAAATGAAAGGGAGCAGCAGCTCCCTAATGATTTAGAATGCAGCGTTTAAACCTACTGCAAATTCAGTGCTTAAAGTGTCAAATTTACCAGCAGTTAAATTTACTGTGATATTCTCGAAATCTTTACTTGCACCTAAAGAGTAGACATTTGTACTAGAGCCAACATCTGGTGAATTCACACCAAAAGAAGCTGATACATCAAACATATCTTCAACAGCCATGCCTGCACCAAGCTCTGTATACAGGTTTTTATTACTTGAGTCGTAATATACTGTCAAAGCAGCAACACCTTTAGAAATACCTGCATAAACCTCATTAAAGTTTAGACCTGAGTCCGTATATTGATATGCAATAAAACCAACGGAGTAGCCTAAATCATTAACTTCACCTGAATAATCAACAGTGAAGTCAAACTCAGTTTCTGCACCCGTTCCAACATCTACACCTGTTGAGAACCAAACATTTGCAGACAAGCCACTTTCATGCTCAACACCCACATCACCTTGGAATGCAACATCATTGTTTACCGATTGTGCTGCGCCACGCCAGATATATTGGCTTTGTGCACCAATATCAGCATATACTGAAATATCATCTGCTGCATGTGCTGCAGTATTTACGCCAACAAGCCCCATACCCATCATCAAAGCCATTGCATAATTTTTTAATTTCATTGTCATTTGTTGTTCTCCATTTTTTCGTCAACCTTTCGGCTTAACGCTATTTGCTGCAAACATAAAGCAAACCCAGTGCCACCTACAAACATGACGTAAAACCACCAATCTCATGCACAAGACCTGTCTCATATGCCTAAATTATAACCATGATAAGCCTATAATTTAATCTTCTAGAAAAAGGTAATAACAAAGTAAAAACAACAATCGACAGCCTAGAAGCAAAACCATAGAGTTGCGCCGTTCTTTACCATTCCCACTAAAGAGGTACCTCATGAGTCATACTACAGCTACGCCAACCCCTGCATTTTTAGCGCTGGCAGATGGTCGTATTTTTCATGGTATAGCCCTTGGCTCTACAGGAAACACTGTCGGAGAAGTATGCTTTAATACATCGATGACTGGCTACCAAGAAATCTTGACTGACCCGTCTTATACTGAACAAATCATCACGTTCACCTACCCACACATCGGTAATGTCGGTGTCAATGAAGTGGATGAAG
>JALUWH010000296.1 GCA_027019685.1 Ghiorsea sp.
GGCTGGATTCCATGCAATCGGATGCGATTCGTACAGCGCGAGCCATGGGCGTATCCGAAACCACATTATGGTGGAAACATTCCGCGCGTATGACCGCCATTCCCGTGGTGACCATGTTTGCCTTGCAGATGGGCGCAGTGCTTGGTGGGGCAGTGATTACCGAAACCGTATTTGATTGGCCGGGGCTTGGACTATTAACCATTGAGGCGATTCAGCGCAGGGACTATCCCTTGGTGCAAGGCTGTGTGCTTATCATTGCCTTGTTTTATGTATTGGCAAACTTGCTCGCAGACTTATTGAATTTATGGCTAGACCCAAGGCAGCGGGCGCAATAATGTTTATCAAAGCGATACCCAAAAGTGTTTATGCTTGTTTACTGCTGCCAGCATTGGTGGTGTTGGTGGGCGCTCTGCAATCGGTGAATGGGCATGCGGTTGACTTGGCGCAAGTATTAAGCAGCTCAACAAGCGCGCATTGGCTGGGTACGGATGTGTTGGGGCGAGATATTTTAGATAGGTTAGCTGAAGGCATTGGTTTATCTTTTTCGGTGGCATTGATAGTGATTTCAGTGTGTGCAGTGGTTGGTATTAGCGTGGGTATGGTGGCTGCATGGGCTGGCGGCTGGGTGGATAGTTTGCTGATGCGCTTTGTCGATATTGTGCTTTCATTTCCTGGTATTTTATTGGCGATTGCACTGGCTGCTGTGCTTGGTCCGGGTGTGGATAAACTGATTATCGCGCTGGCTGCAGTGGGCTGGGTTGGCTTTGCGCGGTTGACCAGAGCGCAAGTGTTATCCCTTAGACATGCGCCATATATTGAAGCTGCCATTGCCAGTGGTCAAAATACCATACATATCGCCACCAAACATTTGCTACCCAATATCGCTGCGCCATTACTCATTGAAGCAAGTTTTGGTTTGGCAGCAGTAATGATTGGCGAGGCAGGGCTTTCGTTTTTGGGTATTGGTATTCAACCGCCTGATGCATCATTGGGAACCATGATTAAGGAAGGTTCGCAACTGATGTTGGTTGCACCTATGCAGGTTGTTTATCCTGGTTTGATGCTCTTTCTTCTTGTGATGAGCGCAAATCTTGCAGGCGATGCATTGCGGGATTATCTGGATGTGCGCAGTAAGAGGTAAGAAAGGTTATTTTATTGGAATAGCGTAATACATTTTTGATGATGCTGAGCAAGGCTCATATTCATCAGGTTTGTAGATCTCTAGGTCAGGTGCAGATGTATGCTGTTGACCTGATTTCAGCAGCCAACTTGAATAGATATAGTTTATGGTATCGTTGAGGTTTTTCATATCACCTTGATGCGTAAACTTTGCGTAAGCGCTCGATTCAATTTCAATACTTTCCATGCCGCTAGGGATTGAAGAAATATCTGATACTTGGATTACTGCATAATATTCTAAGAGGTCGCTATTCTTATCTGTTTGTTTGACTACACCATAACATGTGCTTGATGTTGTATGTTTGATTTCACTCATGCGCTCTAAGAATTCAGCCCACAAAGCAGGAAGTTTGTCTGCGATATTATTCTTTTCAGAATCCACGCTGTAGAACTGGGTTCTCAAGCCTACAAGCTGCATAGAGGGCTGCGTATAAATCTCAGGCTCTAAAGAAATATTTTGATTGATATGTTTAAGGTAATCAGCATTAAACTCAGCTTTTTTGAGGAATAAGCTTTTATTCCCAAGCTTTCGGTATGCACTGGGGCTAATGCTAAAGGTTTTTTGGAAAGCGCGGGTGAAACTTTCTTGAGACTCAAAGCCAGCAGATATTGCAATATCAAGGATGCGAAAGTTTGTAGATAAAAGCTTATCAAGCGCGTCCGCCATCCTTCGAGAGCGAATATATGTTTTCAATGTTTCATGTGTTAAAGCCTTAAAAATACGCTGAAAGTGCCACTGGCTTAACCCAGCGGCTTGAGCAACCTCAGCGAGAGATACATCAAAATCTAAATGATTTTCAATATAATCAATACCCATTTGTACGCGTTTCAGATAATTCATGGTTATGGCTGCCTTATAAATTTTTGTTGGAAAGATGCAGTAGCCAAAGTGACTACTGCACAACTTCAAAACTATTTTGGTGGAATCGTGAAGAAACCAGTCATAGAGGTTAGCTTACCACTGTCATTATAAGTGCAGTAGCTTATGCCTTCATTGACAACCTTACCATCTGCTAAAGCCATATCCCAATGGGCAACACTTTGGTTGTTGTGTGCCTGAAAGAAGGTGGTGATAAAGTGACCACCAGGTACTTGTTGATGAAAGTCTAACATATAAGCCACAAGTTCATCCCAAGATGTGGTTTTTGCAAGCGGGTCTTGATATATAGCATTTTTATCCAATACTTTTTCAAATATAGCCAGCTTTTCATCAGTGGTTTCGACTTTCCATGATGACTGATAAGTTTCCCAAATGTCTTTGTAGTTGATACTCATGTCGTGCTCCTTTGTGTTTGATGCACGAATGATATGAAGAGCAAAGCTTCTATTTTGATATTTTGTGCTATTCCTAACCTTATCAGTAAAGGTACTCTTTAGATGTTGGCACGTTTACGAGGCATTATTTGACAAAGCATATTTGCTTCGTAAGATATGCGCTTATCCACATATACGGATAAGAGGAATAACTATGAGTAGTGAGTTTTTTAAAGTGTTGGCGGATGAAACAAGGTTGCGTTGCCTAAGCCTAATTTTTGAGCAGCAAGACATTTGTGTGTGTGAATTGAGTTATGCGCTGGATTTACCCCAGTCAAAAATTTCACGGCATTTATCCATCATGAAATTGAATCAGCTGATTGCAGACCGCAGGCAAGGGCAGTGGGTGCTGTATTCACCGCATCCACAGGCCTCAGCTTTTCAAAAGGAGATTATACATATGATGATGCAAGAATATATTAGGCAAGAGCCTTTCAAAACGGATAGAAAACGGTTGCAGGCTATGCCGAATCGCCCTGCTTTGAATAAGGAGGCAGCATATGTTTGAAGCATTGGCTGATTGGCTTGCTTTTGATGTATTCGGCTTGACGGCTGAAAGCAGCATGGGTGAAAGCGTGCATTTCTTTATCATGGATATCACCAAGATATTTTTCATGCTGGTAACAATTATTTATATCATGGGTTTGTTCCGCTCATTTGTTTCGCCTGAAAAAGTACGCACTTATATTCAAGGCAAATCTAAGTTTGCAGCGCGTGTGTTGGCGATTGTGTTGGGCGCTGTCACGCCATTTTGCTCATGTTCATCCGTGCCATTGTTTATTGGCTTTGTGGAGGCGGGCATTCCTTTGGGTGTGACCTTTTCATTCTTGATTGCCAGCCCCATGATCAATGAAATTGCGGTGGTGATGCTTTGGGGCATGGTGGGCTGGAAAATTACAGCGCTTTATGTGGCATCAGGCATGGTTGTTGCCTTTTTCGGCGGCATTATCATGGAAAAATTCAAGCCTGAACGCTGGGTAGAAGATTATGTGTGGAAAATCCAGATGGGTGAAGTACAAACCATTGAACAGGATGATTCACTGCCTGCTCGCCATCATTATGCCTTTGGCGAAGTCAAAGAGATTGTGGGTAGAATTTGGAAATGGGTGATTGTAGGCGTAGGGCTTGGCGCACTGTTTCATGGCTATTTCCCTGAAAGCTGGGCAGCCAGCCTTGGCGATGCCAACAACTGGTTAGCTGTACCGATGTCGGTGTTGATTGGTGTACCTTTGTATTCCAATGCTGTGGGCGTGATTCCATTGGCAGAAGCCATGCTTCTCAAAGGCGTTGCGCTTGGCACTACACTCAGCTTTATGATGAGCATTGCAGCCATTTCATTGCCTGAACTGATTATCTTAAGAAAAGTGATTCAGTGGCAAGCTTTGGCTTTGTTTACAGCCATTGTAACGGTTTCCATCATGTTGGTGGGTTGGTTCTTTAATATCATAGTATAGGAGTAGAAAAAATGACAGTAAATAACGGCGTTAATGTTGTAGCGGGTTTAATGATTATCATTGGCTTAACTGGAGCACAATTAACAGGAGAGATGGATATAACACATGTTAGTTGGTTGTGGTTGGTGGCTTTTGTAGGCATTAACCTTTTTCAATCGGGCTTTACAGGTATTTGTACGGCAAAGAAAGTATTGGCTAAATTGGGCTTAAAAGACTCCAATGGTAGCTGTTGTCAGTAAACATAAAATTAAATAGGAGGATGTGAAAATGGTAGATGTAAAAGTATTGGGTACAGGTTGTGCCAATTGCAAAACAACGCAGGCTTTGATTGAGAATATTGCAGGCGAACATGGTATCGAGATTGCATTAGAGAAAGTCGAAGATATGGCAAAGATTATGTCTTATGGGGTGATGTCTACTCCGGGCGTGGTGATTAATGGTAAAGTGGTACATGCGGGTGGCATGCCATCAAGGAGTGCTGTGGAGTCTTGGTTACAGAATGACGGTACAGGGGCTTAAGGTAGTGACAGTGCCTCAACTTCAACAAAAGAATATATTATCATCGTTCACTGTTCTTTTACTTTTGGGGCTTTTCTCATTAATACCCAGCGAATTAATAGCCAGTGAGTTAAAGCTTCCAACTCAAGGGCAAGTTACCATGATTGATTTGGGTGCTCACACATGTATTCCTTGCAAGTTAATGGAGCCTATTTTAAGTCACTTAAAAGAAGCTTATAAGGGAAAAGTCACCATTGCATTTATTGATGTTAGAGAAAACAGAGATGAAGGTTATAAATATGGTGTTCATGCGATTCCAACCCAAATATTTTATGATAGTATGGGGAAAGAAGTGTATCGCCATGAAGGTTTTTTAGCAGAGAAATCTATCGTCAGTATTCTTGAAAGCTTGGGCGTTGAAGCACCGCAGGCTAACTAAATATGGACAATTGGTTTTTACTGATTAATGAATGGATGGTGAGTGGGACTATCTATGCGGCATTAGGTTGTTTTTTATGGGGGATGGTCTCGGTGTTGATGAGTCCATGCCACTTAGCATCTATCCCCCTTATTATTGGTTATGTTGGTGGGCAGAAAGAACCTGTTGAAGGAAAAAGAGCACTTCTTTACAGTGTTTTATTCAGCTTAGGGTTATTTATTACTATTGCTGCTGTTGGTGTAATTTGTGCGCTGCTTGGTCGTATGCTTGGTGATATAAGCTCTTACTGGATGTTGTTGCCGGGACTCATTCTGTTATGGATGGCAGCAGATATGCTAGGTGTAACTCATTGCTCCATATCTAATGGTTCGTTGTTATCAAAATTACAGGTTAAGGGCGCAATAGGAGCTTTTGTTATTGGCTTGGCGTATGGGGTTATTTCAGGTTCTTGCACATTTGGCTTTATTGCTCCTATCCTAGCCATCATCACCGTACAGCAGGAGTTAGTTACTGGTATAGTTTTAATATCACTCTTTGCATTAGGGCACTGCTTGCCAATCGCGGTTGCTGGTAGTTCAACCGCAAAGATACAATCGATTTTAGCCAATTCATCATATGAACACTTGCACAAGTTGTTAAGAAAGGTTGCAGCACTTTTGGTGGCTGGGTTGGGGTTCTATTTTATAGCAGCGGCATTCTAAATAACAAGCCAACTATATTCACTGAGTTTGTCAAATAGCTTTTAACAGGAGGTAATTATGATGATGGAATTTAATGTTCAAACCCGTTGGGAAGGAAAACAAGGAAGCCGTGCTCAGTGTAAGCAGACATCGCTTGTTCTGGATACTTCAATGGAAGGTAGGGTTGATGCTTTCAACCCAGCAGAATTATTATTAGCAGCACTTTCTGCGTGCATTATCAAAGGCATTGAACGGGTTGCCCCCATGCTGGACTTTTCATTTCGACATTTGGAAGTGCGAGTGCATGGTCTGCGCCAAGATGTACCCCCTAAAATGGACGCTATCAGTTATGAAGTATTGATAGATACGGATGAATCTGACCGTCGCCTGCATTTACTCCATGAAAATATCCAAAAGTACGGAACCATTTATAATACCATTGCATCAGGCGCAACATTGAATGGTTCGGTTGCACGCATACCGTCTGCACACAAGGAGTAAACATGAGTAATCATCAACATGAAGTCAGCGGCAAGAATTTATTTATTACGATAGTGCTCAACATTGTGATTACGCTATCACAAATTGTGGGTGGCATTATTTCAGGCTCACTTGCTTTGTTGAGTGATGCTATGCAC
>JALUWH010000297.1 GCA_027019685.1 Ghiorsea sp.
CGGGGTAGCTTTATAACCACAACTCAACTTGGAATACCCTGCCTTGCCAATTCATCTGCCCTTTCATTACCTTCATCACCCGAATGTCCTTTCACCCATTGCCAATCCACATCATGGATTTGATTTAAGGCATCCAAAGCTTCCCACAATTCACGATTGGCTACAGGTTCTTTTTTACTGTTTTTCCAACCTTTCTTTTTCCAACCATGAATCCAGTCTGTAATCCCATTCAACACATACTTGGAATCGCTAACAATCGTAATCGAAGATGGTTTTTTTAAAGCTTTAAGAGCTTCAATAGCAGCCTGCAGCTCCATGCGTTGATTGGTGGTATCCTTTTCGCCACCGCACAATTCTTTTTCATGATGCCCCGCTTTAAGCCAAACACCCCAACCACCAGGACCAGGGTTACCTGAACATGCGCCATCCGTATAAGCAATGATTTTATTAGACATAAGCATCACCATATTTTGAACCGCAGCACCCGCAAGGGGTAGGCTTCTTGCTAAAGCAATTCATCACAGTTCGCAAAGTTACGCAGAGTAAAAGCATATTTACTTTAAAAACCTTCGCGTAACTTCGTGTCCTTTGCGGTTAAAAAACATCAAATCAACCCCCACGGTAGTAAAAAAGACAGGGTGTCACCTCGAACGAAGTTGAGAGGTCTTGTATTAGATTTCTCCACTTCGGTCGAAATGACATATTGTTTATACACCCGAGTATTGTGCATGCACTTCTCTTGCATGCATATTCGGTAACTTATTAAGAGCCGCAATCAATGCCTTGGCTGATGCCACCACAATATCCGTATCCGAGCCTTGTGCATTCACCACTCTATCACCATCTTGCAAACGAACGGTTACTTCGCCTTGTGCATCTGTGCCTGCTGTAATCGCATTCACTGAATACAATAAAAGCTTACCATTGGGCTCAACCAAAGATTTAATCGCCTTAAATGCTGCATCTACAGGACCATCACCTTTTGCTGTCGCTTCAAAGATTTCACCATCAATATCCAATTTCACTGCTGCAACGGGTGCATCTTTCGTGCCCGATGCCACATGCAACGCTACGAGTTTCACATGTTCGGTATTGATTTCCGCATCCTCATTCAAAATCGCTTGTAAATCTTCATCGAAAATATCTTTTTTCTTATCTGCCAATGCTTTAAAACGTGTAAACACAGCAACCAATTGTTCATCATCAAGTTCAACACCCAATTCAACATAACGTGCTTTAAGTGCTGCACGTCCTGAATGTTTACCTAATACCATGCGGTTGGTATTCCAACCCACTGATTCAGGCGTCATGATTTCGTAAGTTTTTTTATGTTTTAACACACCATCTTGATGAATGCCTGATTCATGAGCAAATGCATTTGCGCCTACAATCGCTTTATTGGCTTGGATAGGCATACCAGTAATTTGTGAAACCAATTTTGAGGTTTGCACAATTTTAGTGGTATCGATGCCTGTTTGAATCACATACCTGTCCGAACGCGTTTTCAAAATCATCACGATTTCTTCCAAAGCAGCATTACCAGCCCGCTCACCCAAACCATTGATCGTACACTCGACTTGCCTTGCACCATTTTCCACCGCTGCCAATGAGTTAGCAACTGCCAAACCCAAATCATTATGACAATGCACAGAGAAAATTGCTTTATCAGCATTGGGTACACGTTCACGCAACAGCTTGATTTTACGACCAAATTCATCAGGGGTCATATAACCCACGGTATCAGGAATATTGATGGTTGATGCCCCTGCATCAATCACAGCCTCAACAATACGACACAAGAAATCATCATCAGAGCGCCCTGCATCTTCAGCGGAAAACTCAACATTCGCCACCAAATTGCGCGCTTGTTTCACCGCTGCCACCGCGCGCTCCACCACCTCATCAGGGCTCATGCGCAACTTGGCTTCCATGTGAATGGGACTGGTAGCAATAAAAGTATGAATCCGGCCTCTATCACCTGCAGGTTTAATCGCCTCTGCCACACCATCAATATCTTTAGGGTGAGCTCTTGCCAAACCAGCAATCATGGCATTCGGTACTTCTGCAGCAATACGGTTAACCGCAGTGAAGTCATCAGGTGAGGCTACAGGAAACCCTGCTTCAATCACATCCACACCCAAGGCAGCAAGCGCATGGGCAATACGTAATTTTTCCTCAATATTCATCGAGCAACCGGGTGATTGCTCACCATCACGCAATGTTGTATCAAAAATATATAAGCGGTCAGACATGTTACTTCTCCTTAAAACCACAAACGCCAGCCAAAAACAAAAAAGCCACGGGGATTAACCGTGGCTCGAAACTTCAAATACTAAATAAAACTTTACTCTATTTAGTCCGTGTACGAGCCAAAACGGCACAATAAAAGTGTGTCGTTTAAAAAGAGCAGGTACAGATTAAAAATATTCATGCGGCGGAGTATGCGCAGAATTAATCTGCATTGTCAATGTCATCTTGTTTTACAGACTGTTCTACTGATTGTTTTGATGTTTGTTTTGCCGTTTGTTTTGCCGTTTGTTTTGCCGTTTGTTTTGCTTTGGCACGAGCCAAGCGTTTTTTCAAACGCAACCGCGCCGCCTTTTGCCCTTGCCATACACTCATGATGGGTCCATGCACACAATAGGCGAAGAATACAAAAAACAATACGCGCTCAGGGTCAAGCACCAACAACACAACAGCAGCCAAAATAGCAACCAACACTGCAAACGAGCGTCTTTGTTTCAAATCAATATCTTTGCCCGACAAAAACCGAACATTACTCACCAAAAGCCATGCCAAAGCAATGCTTAAAATCAACCACAACACACTCGATGGCGTGGCATCAAAAGATGAATAAAACAACACACCCGATGCCATAAAAATAGCCAACGCGGGGGTGGGCAAACCTTGAAAATAGCGTTTATCTTGGCTTGCAAGCTGCACATTAAACCTTGCCAGACGAAGCGCAGAGCCAGCCACAATCAAAAAGGCAGCCAACCAACCCAACTTATCATAAGGTGTTAGTGCCCAAAGATAAACCAATACCGCAGGTGCAACCCCAAATGACATCATATCAGCCAAAGAATCAAGCTCTGCACCAAATGCCGTTTCCGCATTTAGCAAACGTGCCACACGACCATCCAACATATCAAAAATTGCAGCACCAATAATGCCCCAAGCTGCATGTTCATAATTGCCCTGAATCGTACTCACCAGTGAATAAAAACCACAAAGCAAACCAAGCAAGGTAAACATGCTAGGAAGGATATAAATACCACGACGTTTAATGGTGTGTACTGGACGACTTTCTTTATCTTCCATCATCAACTCTATTTAACCACCTGAATTTTATGCGTCATTATCGTTTGACCCACCACTACTTTATCACCCAATTGAGCGCAACGATGAGCGCGACATGCACATGCTTGGTTGGGTTTAACTGCTTGAAAGGCTTGAGTAGTCATGTGGCAAAGCCTACAAATAAAGCATAAACAAGCAATCTAAAGCAAATAGACCAGTAAATTTAATACACTTACTTTGCAAAAATGGCCTCAGCCATTTCTTTATAAGTTAGCTTACCTTTCTTAACTTGTTTTTGGATCAAGTTTTTGTATTGGCTTGTCATGGTTTTGGCTTTTTTCTTCCACTTGGCATCAGCCATCGCAACTTTTCTACTTTCTACAGCAAAACCACTTTCAAATACTGCGGTCAAAGCATTAGCTGAACCATAAGCCGCCTGTATTTTCTTAAATGATGGTCCTACTTTGTCTTTATCAGTGGCATGACAAGATTTACATTTTTTCGTTAAACCATTTGCTTTGGCTAATGTCATACCAGAGTCAGCTTTCAACATGATTTCACTAGGCGCAGGATTAGGCTGCTGTTTAATTGGCTGTTTGCCTTGTATCACTGGTGCAACAACTTTTTTATTATCTGCTGCCGCCTTGTCTGCTGCTGCCTTGTCTGCTGCTACCTTGTCTGCCGCTGCCTTGTCTGCCGCTGCCTTATCTGCTGCTACCTTGTCTGCCGCTGCCTTGTCTGCCGCTGCCTTGTCTGCCGCTGCTTTATTTACTACCGCTGTATCTTTGGCACTCTCCTGCATACTTGATGTTTTAGGTGTTTCGCTTGCAGCAGGTGCTTTCGTTGCCTGCTCACTTGTTGTGGTTGTACTTGATTCTGACACTATCTTATCTTGGCAAGACACCAAAAGTGCTAAAATAGCTATCCATAAAATATTCTTGCTCATAATACACTCCTAACTTGCTCAACAATGCCATCTTTATCCAATTTCAAATCACGTAATATTTCAGCTTGTGTGCCATGCTCTGGAAAAGCATCAGGCATAGCGATATGCACAAACGCTCCAGACCAGCCTGACTTGATGGCTTCTACAGCGATTTTCTCACCAATACCGCCTTCATTCACACCTTCTTCAACTACTATCAGTGGCTTACCTTGTGGTAAATATTTTGTAATGGCTGCGATATCCAACGGTTTTACAAATCTAAGGTTTAATAAGGCAAAAAATTGCTTATCTTCATCTTTTAAGGTGTTCACAGCGGCTTGTGCATCAGCAAAACGTGTGCCCACGCTAACCACCAAACCATCATTACCTTCAACAATCAATTCAGCTTTTCCAATAGGTAAAGCTTTGAGTGCCTCATCAGCAAGCCCCAAGCCTGAACCACGTGGATAACGAATAGCCACAGGGCCATCGATGTCTTCCAATGCTGTTTTCAGCATATGTGTAAGTTCAATTTCATCTTTAGGGCACATAATGGTCATATTCGGCAAACATCTAAGATAAGCAATATCAAACATGCCCGTATGTGTTGCACCATCAGCACCCACAATACCTGCCCTGTCCAAACACATCACTACATGCAAATTTTGAATACAAATATCATGAACAATTTGGTCATAAGCACGTTGTAAAAAGGTAGAATAAATAGCTACGACAGGTTTCATGCCTGAGCAAGCCAAACCACCAGCAAAAGTAAGCGCGTGTTGCTCGGCAATACCCACGTCAATACACCGCTCTGGAAACATTTTTGCAAATGGCGATAAACCTGTACCACCAGGCATAGCCCCAGTGATTGCCACAATCGAATCATCTTCTTTTGCCAAATCAATCAGGGTATCACCAAAAGCTTGAGTGTATGATTTGGGTGCATTCACGTTTTTAATCGGTGTACCTGATTCTAAACAATATGGACCTAAGCCATGCCAAGTTTCAGGGTCTTCTTCGGCAGGCTCATAACCCAAACCTTTTTTAGTCAACACGTGTAATAACACTGGACCGTTCAAATCTTTACAGTTTTCTAAGGTTGGTAGAAGTGTATCAAAATCATGTCCATCAATCGGACCAATATACCTAAAGCCCAATTCTTCAAACAATGTGCCTGGGGTAATCATGCCTTTGACATGCTCTTCAAAACGTTTGGCAACATCAAATACAGCAGGTACTTTATTCAAAATTTTCTTCGCCGCGGCTTTGGCATTGGTATAATTTTTATCGGTGATAATTCGCGCCAAATAGGATGACATCGCCCCTACATTAGGCGCAATCGACATTTCATTATCATTCAAAATAACCAGTAGATTATTATCATTGCCACCTGCATGGTTCAATGCTTCAAACGCCATGCCGCCGCCCAATGAACCATCACCAATCACTGCAATTGCATGGTTATCTTGATGCTTCAAGTCTCTACCCATAGCAAAGCCATAAGCCGCAGAAATCGAAGTGGATGCATGACCTGCACCAAAACAATCATGTTCAGATTCTTTGCGCTTGGTAAAACCATTCAAACCACCATACTGACGCATAGTGGGCATACCTTCCAAACGACCTGTGAGAATCTTATGCGGATAAGCTTGGTGGCCTACATCCCAAACAATTTTATCACGCGGTGAATCAAACACATAATGCAAGGCAATAGATAGCTCAACCACGCCAAGCCCCGCACCCAAATGCCCGCCAATCGGGGCAAGTGTTTCAATCAAATAGTCGCGCATTTGCTGAGAAAGCTCTGGTAACTGCGTGACTTTTAATCGTTTTAAAGCATCTACACCATCAATAGTATGCAGCAAATCTAAGTTTTTAGTATCTGACATTACTGCCCTCGCTTTAAAATATACACTGCCAAGTCTTGTAGCTGTTTGCCCG
>JALUWH010000298.1 GCA_027019685.1 Ghiorsea sp.
TGCTACAGCCCATGAGAAAAGTTTGCGTGATGAGCATGTGATTGCACTGGGCACACTAGCAGCAGGGGCAGCCCACGAGCTAGGCACACCCTTAGGAACCATGGCAATTTTAACCAAAGAAATGGAACGTGAATATGCCGATGACGATGAACTTATCGAACAAATTCAAATCCTTAGAGCGCAGGTTGACCGCTGCAAAGCCACGATTTCCCAAATGAGTAGCAGTGCAGGTCAGCTTCGAGCTACAGGTGGCAAGAATATGGTGATTACCGATTATATCACCCATATCGCCAAACAATGGCAACATGAACACCCTATAACCCAACTTGAAACCTTCTACCCCGAAGAAAAAAATGCACCCGAACTTGTCGTGGATGATACCCTACAACAAGCATTGATAAGCTTACTCAATAATGCTGCTGATGCAGGTGCTCAACATATCAAGCTCAATCTCAACTGGAATGATAGTCTTTTATTCATGGATATTCGTGATGATGGCGAAGGTTTAAGCGATGAGGTGCAAGCCACATTGGGTAAACCGTTTATGAGCACCAAAGCTGAAGGTCAAGGGCTTGGTTTTTATTTAGCACAAGCTGTTGTTTCACGCATGGGTGGCAATATCAGCATACAAAACAACACTGAAAACAAGGGTGCTTGCGTGCATATTCAATTACCACTGCAAGACATGAGGACAGAACATGGATGAAATAAAAGATGATATGATTCAAGCTCACCCCACCTTACTTTTGGTGGATGATGATGAGCTGTATTGTCGTATTTTGGGTAATGCGATGACCAAGCGTGGTTTTGCAGTGCTTATCGCCCATAATGTTCAACAAGCTTTAGAGATGGTCGGCGAAGTGCCGCCCAAATATGCCGTGATTGATTTGAATATGCCCGGTGAATCGGGCTTGGTCTTGGTTGAAAAAATCCACAAGCTAGACCCTGAGTCACATATGGTGGTGCTCACTGGTTTCGCCAGTGTCGCCACTGCCGTAGAAGCCATCAAGTTGGGTGCAACCCACTACCTTGCCAAACCTGCCGATGCCGATGAAGTGCTCAAAGCATTGGGTAAAAGCGAAGGCTGTGTAGACATTGAAGTCAAACAACAACCCATGTCGCCCAAGCGTTTGGAATGGGAGCATATTCAGAAAGTGCTCACGGAAAATGATGGTAATATTTCCGAAACAGCAAGGCAGCTGGGTATGCATCGCCGCACTTTACAACGCAAACTCAATAAACGTCCTGTAAGAGAGTAAGCTAGACTCCTATTACGACTCCTGCGGCATCGTGCCGCATGGTTTCAAGCGTGTAACCCTCTAAAGTTCGCCCATCAAACTTGGGAGGGAAGGCAACCATGAAAGCAATAAGCAGGGCTACATTAATGCGCTGGCATTTATGGATAGGAATTATTGTTACTTTGCCCATGATTGCATGGAGTTTGAGCGGTGTGCTTCATCCTATTATGAGCCGTGTCAAACCAACAGTCATGCATCACATGGCACCACCTTTACAATTAGAGAACGACCAACTTCAAGCTTTCCCCAAAACCATCTTACAACAACATGGCATCACATCGGTGTATCGTATCAACTTAGTCCAATTCCAAGGTGGCACTTGGTATCGTGTGCAACTTCAAGCTGAACAGACCCCAGACAATGTTTTTTACATCCATACCAGAACAGGTAAAATCCTTGACCACGGTGACCAAATATATGCGCAATGGTTAGCGCGTTATTATTCTGGTGAGCAGCAAGCAAAAATTACCAGTGTATCCCTAGTACACAACTTCTCACCTGAATACCCATCTATCAACCGCTTACTTCCCGTATGGCGAGTTCAATTTGAGCGCGATGACGGACTAAGGGCTTTTATCGACACTTCATCTTCAGGCTTAGGTAAACTGGTAGATACCAAAACCCACCTATTCAAACAATTCTTCTTTTGGTTTCATGATTGGAGCTTTTTACAAAGTTTTGAAAGTTTGCGTATTATTTTATTATCTGTGCTGTGTTTGCTTTCATTTGTGGGTGGCATCACAGGCTTATGGTTATATTCAGGCTTATATCGCAAGCTTCACCAACCCAAAAATAGCATACAAAAAATGAAACAATACCATCGTGTCATGGGTTTGCTTTTTTCATTGGGTTTACTGATGTTTTCAGCCAGCGGTGTATTCCATGCGCTAAGTAAGTTTGAGCCCGACACACGGCATTTGGTAATGGATAAACAACGCTTCGCACTTCAAACTATTCAGCCTAGCCTTCCCGAAATCCTTGAATCAGCCATTCAGGATAAAACCATCCAGTCCATAAACTTTCATACTGTATCACAACAACCCGCCTTGCATCTGCAAGTCACCAAAGAACATGGTCAACAATCGCTATATATTGACCCCAATACGGGTGCATCACTGCCTCATTATGATGAGAGCTATGCCAAAGCATTGGCTGTATCATTCAGTGGCATTGCAGCGCAACATATAACAAGCGTAGAACATATTACGCATTTCACCAACGAATATGGATTCATCAACAAACGTTTACCCGTTTGGAAAGTGAGCTTTGATGCTCCTAATCATCCGTATTATTTTGTACATACAGCTTCAGGGCATTTGGCTGCAAAGTACGATGATATTTCAGCGTTAGAGAGATCATCTTTCTCGAATTTACACAAGTTTGGTGTGTTGAATGCTTTGGGTAGAGATATTCGAGACAGTATCATGGCAATCAATGCATTTGCACTCATCGTTGTGAGTTTTCTGGGCATTTATGTTTACCTTAGACGACGCAAAAAACACCTTGCTTAACCACTGCGACAACTTGCCACATTCCCAATAAAAAACAAAGACTTACACTTCAAAAAACTCAGGGGAGAGAAATATGCATTATATCAAACACACAGCAGCCTTATGCATACTGGCTTCATCGCTCGTGTGCAACCAAGCCATGGCGGCTGATAATAACACCATCATGGTCACTGCAACACGAAGTGCTAAAACCAGCACCGACATTGCAGCGAGTATCAGCAATAAAAATCAAGATGAAATCAAGCTGGATCAGCCTGTATTACAAAAAGAATTGCTAAACTCGATTTCAGGCGTACGTATCACGCAAACAGGCTCAACCATTGGTCATATGACCAGCATTCGTATGCCCACAAACACCGGACCCTATTATTTGTTTTTACAGGATAGTATTCCTGTACAGTCCTCAGGTTTCTTCAACCATAATGGACTTGCTTATACCAACTATGAAACAGCGGGTAGCACAGAAGTCTTAAAAGGTGCAGGCACAGCTTTGTATGGTTCAGACTCTATTGCTGCAACCATTAATGTATTATCCGTCCCCGCTGGTCAAGAACAAGGTCTGACAACCAAATTAGAAGCAGGTAGCAATGGTTTTCAACGCCTTGGTATAGGTGGTGGTATTGCCATGGATAATGATTCTGATTTGTCGGTAAATTATTCAACCATGAGCTCTGATGGTTGGCGTGAACACACCGCCGCTAGCCGAGACGAATTTAGTTTACAGCATGTTATTGATTTGAATGATGAAAACACGCTTAAAACCATCTTGTCATACAACAGCAGTGAAGCAGAAATGTCTGGAAGCTTGATTGGAGAAACAGAATTTTTAACCAACCCAACTTCCGTGGGTGATATTGCCAGCGCACTCACGCAAGGCGTGGATATTAAACGCAATTTTGATTTCATGCGCATCAGCACAGAACTAACCAACGAAAGCTTGGACAATATTGTATTCAATACCATTGCTTATTATCGTAAAACTCGCAATCAATATACAGCAACTTGGGAACCTAATCTTCCACACAACGATAGCAAAACCGATACGGTTGGGCTGATGCTCAAAGCAGATGCTGATGCAGGCGTGATGCGTTATATCTTTGGCTTGGATGCTGAATCCACCAAAGCCAGTAAAGTTTACACCCAACGCTTTGACTATACACCTTCAGGCTGGGGTTCGGCTGTGGCCAAAGGAACAATTTATGACTACAACGTTGATTATGTTGCCTTAGCACCTTATTTACGCACGGAGTTTAAGGCGACCAAGCAAATAACGCTTGCAGGTGGTTTGCGCTATGATATGAATAGCTTTAATTATAGTAACAATACCGCTGATGGGCAGTATGCATCATCATCCTATTTCCGTCCTAGTGACAATAACGACCCAACTTTTCATCATTTAAGCCCTAAAGTCGATTTGACTTATGCTTTGGATGACCAACAAATGCTTTATGCTCGCTATGCCAATAGCTTTAGAATTCCTCAAGCGACTCGTTTGTATTCATTGCGCACAAACAATATCGCATTTACCTTAAACCCAGAAACGACAGATACCATTGAAGTTGGCTTCAAGCGTAAAAGCAACGACTTTGCTTTTGATGTATCCTTATATCACATGACAATTCAAGATACCATTGTTCGCAGACAAAATAACGCTGGAGACCGTTATTATGTCAATGGTGGCAAAACACAGCATCAAGGTATGGAAGCATCACTATCTTCACCCATCAGCCAAGACTTCAAAATTAAAGTCGCCGCCAGCGCATCATCACATCAATATGTAGATGACGCAGTATATGGCAATAATGAGCAGCCTTCTGCTCCAAAAAATACAGCCAATGTACGATTGCTCTATACACCTAGTCAAATCAAAGGTTTAACCACCATGCTAGAGCTAGAACATGTGGGTAAATGGTGGCTGGATGATGCCAATACGAAAACTTATGGTGGCTACAATATCAGCAATCTAAAAATGACTTACCAAGCCAATAAAAAGCTGATGATGTATTTCAAAGTAAACAACATCACAGATAAAATATATGCTGAATCAGCTCAAATAAGCTATGGTAAAGAAAAATATACACCCGCTGCACCACGCCAGTTTTTCACTGGTGTAGAATATAACTGGTAATAAAAAAGCCCACCATGACTGATATGCAATACACTCAATCATATCATGGCGGGCAACCCTTTTGCTGCATACAGAAGCATACACAACACAAAAATATATGGCTGATTGCTTTACTCATATCACTTAGCTTACATGCAATAGTTTTATGGAAGCAAAGCAGCAGTGCAGGCATCACACACTCTAAAACAACGAACTCAACCATGGTAACATGGCTACAAATTGAACAACCTTCAACTGATAAGCCGAAGCTTCCTCAACCCAAACATATCAAGCCCAAACATGTGCAAGCAAAGAAGGTTACACATCAACAAAGCAAACCTATTTCAACCCAAGCATCGGTAAAAACCAAGGAAAAAGGAACACATCCTAAATCCGCGACACAGCATCAAAAAGTAACGCACACCCCAACCGCACAAACTGCCAAGCCTACTCCACAATCCACAACATCCCCTCAACAGCAAGCCCTTCACCAGCAGCTTAAACAGCAATACCTTGCACTGGTCATGCAACAGATTGAACAACATAAACGCTACCCCAAAGCAGCGCGTAGGCGTGGTATTGAAGGCATGGTGCAGGTTTCATTCATCATTCAAAGCGATGGTTCTGTTCAAAATATTCAACTTCAGCATGGTGCTACCGTGTTACAAAAAGCGGTTCGTAAAGCAGTATCCAAAGCTTCTCCTTTTCCAGCTCCTCCCAGCGCATTATCATTACCAATTCCATGTCGTTTCAACATGCAATTTCGTTTGCAATCATAACGATACAACTTCCTATAATGCGAACTTAATTTGAGCTTCACTTTAATTGAGAATATTCTACTTCATCTGGTTGATTTTCTTGCTTGATGCATCAAAGCTATAAACGGTTATGATGCGGGCTCACCTGCGAGGATTTATGAAGTTTGAACAATACCACATCAGCGAAGATTTAAAGTGTAACTTAGCCAAGCTTGGCTTTAAGCGGCCAACAGATATTCAATTTAAAGCGATACCTTCGATTATGGCAGGTGAAGATGTACTGGCGATTGCGCAAACGGGTACAGGCAAAACGGCTGCATTTGCTATTCCTGTGATTGATAAAATTCACAAGTTTAAGAGCAGCAAACGCTCCTATGGAATTAAATGTATCGTACTTGCCCCTACCCGTGAGTTGGCGCAGCAAATTGGTGAGGTGTTTACCAAACTTGCAAGGCATACCCGTGTTAAAACCTTTGCTTTGTATGG
>JALUWH010000299.1 GCA_027019685.1 Ghiorsea sp.
CCGTTCGTGACTGTTCCTGCTCGCTCATATGTAATAACTCCGCTTTCATTCGACACCCCCAAATCAAACGCTAAAGGGGACATTTCTATTTTGCTAAAAGCGGACTTTTTCATTTTGCGCCTACAGCCCCTTAATGTTTAAATTGACCTGTTTACTTTTCAAGCCTATGTTGCGCTTATGCGATATATGGCTTGGATTGCGATAATATCACTGCAAATGAGTATGTTTGTTTGCGGTGCGGGTATTGATGTGTGCCATGCATCGGATGCACCTGCGCATATTGAAGCATCACAATCCAATTCAGATAGTGATAGTGTCCCTACAGACCAAGTATGTGCTGCTCATGCTGCCCATGTTTTTTTAGGTCATGTGGGTGAAGAAGATAGCGTTGTTAGTACACATATTGAAGTTGCAGACTTTTTAACAGTGCTTCATATTCCAGAAATTCTCAATTTAATCGAGCAACCTCCAAAGTACGTCTATAGCTGATTTAATACATTTATCTTCAAACCACCCATATGTGATGTGGATGGATGTAAATGATTAAAAACAGCCCTTCCCATACATTTAATTCAATTAAAATCACAGGGGGAAACTGTGCGTACATATCTTATGATGATGGCGATGCTATTATGCATGCAGCCATTAAATCTTTATGCAGTAACACTGCAAGAGGTGATGCAAACCTCAATCAAGCAACATCCCATGATGCAAATGGCAGAGAAAAATATTGAATCTGCTCGGGGAAATTTAACTGAGGAAAGTTCATATGCTTATAACCCAGAGCTTTCATTGGAACCGCAACGTAGGCGTTTAAATGGCGGTGGCACAAGCAATGATTATTATATCACGCTATCCCAAGGTATTGAATTGGGTGGCAAACGAAAGCTTAGAGAGCAATCAGCACAGGCAATGTTGAATGCGGCTTCTCAGGATAGAGAAACAACGCAACAGCGTCTAATCATTGAAGCAGCAAGAGCTTATATTACCCTCTATTTTGCAGAAAAACGATATGATTTGCGTCGTCAGCAAAGTAACATATTGGATAAGGTTAGCCATGCTGTTGCCCGACAATTACAATTGGGTGAGTCTGGTCAATTGGATGCTAATCTAGCGCAATCAGCATTTACCTCTGCTTTGAATGCCGCAACCATTGCGCAACAATTTTTAACCAAGAGCAAGCAACGTTATTTGATGGCTTTGGGTAAGGCTTCCAATGCTAAGCTTTTATCTGATTTAGAATTGCCCAAATTATTATTAGATTGGCAACCTCCTAAACATGCTTATGAGGTAGCGCTTCAATCTCGACCTGATTTTTTGGTGTTGCAATCACAATTGAACCGTAGCCATGCACAAGCTGATTTGGCCGGTGCCATGCGTATTCCAGATGTTACTGTAAATGCCATGATTGCTCGTGAAGCAGGCGAACAGCTTGTTTTATTAGGGCTGACTATTCCATTTCCTGTGCTCAATAGTCATCAAGGGGCTTATCGCGCTGCCTTGGCTGAAAAAGAACGCGTAAACATGGGTCTTGATTGGTCAAAACAACAATTACGTTATGAGGTGCAAAGTGCGCTTGATAACCATCAGCATGCCATACAAGCCTTATCCCATATGATACAAAGCAATACGCAAAAGAATGCTAAAGATACCATTACATTGGCTCAAAAATCCTATCAAGCAGGCGAGCTCGATTTGGAGGCCTTGGTGATTCATATCAATCAAGGCCTTGATGCTCAAATAACAGCGCTTGAAATGATTAAACAGGCTTGGTTAGCGCGTATTCGCTTAGCTGAAGTATTAGGTCATCCCAATTATATTCTTAAAGGAAGTCAATGATGAACATAATAAAAATATTAATAACTACAGTATTACTGTTGGTAAGCCCAGGGCTTATGGCAGGTGAACATGAGCATGGTGGGCATGAAGAAGGCGGGCTTATTAAACTAACAGCAGCCCAAATAAAACAAGCGGGTATTGTGACCGAAAAGTTACAAATAAGACCAGAACTACAAATTATCAATGCACCCGGCACAGTTGCTTTTAATGCTTATGCACTTGCTGATATTACAACCTTGGTTGATGCGGTTGTACATGCGCGTTATGTGCGTTTAGGCAATCATGTGAGAAAAGGGCAAAAGTTAGTAACGTTAAACAGTACTGCACTTGCACAGGCTGAAGCTGCTTATTTAAAAGCCCAAGCTGAATATCATAGAAGCAAACAAGAAATAGCACGTTTAAAAGCGCTCGTGGCGCAAAAAATTGTATCACAGGCGCGCATGCAACAAGCTGAAAGCACCTATCAAACCATGGTTGCTAGCTTAGCAGCAGCAAAGGCAACACTATTTTCCTATGGTCTAAACAAGCATGATATTTCAAGTTTAATGAAGCAAAAAGAGTACGGTTTATTAACGCTTCGGGCTCCACATGCAGGCACGGTTGTCGCAGATGATTTTCGTATTGGACAGCATTTCGCAGCAGGTAGTCGTTTAATGCAGGTTGTTGATGAATCATATGTTTGGGTTGAAGTAAAAATACCTGAAGCTGCATTGTCTGAGATAAAAGTTGGTCAATTGGCATCGGTGACACTCAAAGGTGCGAATGAAAGTTACTCTGGGACCGTGATTAATATTTATCATCAATTGGATCCAGTTACTAGGACTGCGGGTGTTCGTTTGAGTATCCAAAATAACGATGATTTACTTCATCCAGGTATGTTTGTGAATGCGGAAATTGCTATAAGTAAAGGCAAGGAATCCTTGTTGATAACTCGACAAGCGATTCAACGGCAGGGCAGTGAGTTGATTGTTTTTGTTGAAGAAGAACCGGGTCATTTTGAACGTAGAGAAGTGGAAATAAACAAATCCAATATGGGACTTGTGAGCATCCTTAAAGGTGTGAAAGAAGGCGAGTTGGTTGTTGTACAAGGCTCATTTGTGCTTGCTTCAGAATTAGCGAAAGCTGGTTTTGAAGTGCACAACCATTGAGGTAGCCACGATGTCTAAATTTATTGATATGGCGGTAAATAACCGCTTACTTATTCTTATGCTGTTGGTTGGTTCCATGGTCTATGCTATATTTATAGTACCAAAACTAAACCTTGATGCTTTTCCTGATGTGACCAATGTGCAAGTGCAAATCAATACTGAAGCACAAGGTCTAGCCTCTGAAGAGGTGGAGCAAATTATTACCTATCCCATTGAAGCAGTGATGTACTCACTACCCGATGTGGAAGAAGTACGCTCGATTTCCAAGACAGGCCTATCTGTGATTACGGTTGTGTTCAAAGAAGGTACGGATATTTATTTTGCTAGGCAGTTGGTGTTTCAAAAACTGCAAGATGCAAGACAAACTGTGCCCACTTGGGCGGGTACACCCAAAGTTGGACCGAACACCTCTGGTCTTGGTCAAGTATTTCAATATATCATTAAATCTGATCCCAGTGCTGGTTATGATGCACTTACACTTAGGGCATTGAACGATTGGGTGGTGAAATTGATGTTGATGCCTGTGGAAGGCGTGACAGAGATTTTATCTTATGGTGGTGAAGTGCGTCAATATCAGGTTCAAATCAATCCTGAAGAGTTACTTTCCTATGGTTTACATGTGAATGATGTGGTGGCAGCTATTGAAGCCAATAATCGCAACGCTGGTGGTTGGTATTTACCGCAGGGTGATGAGCAGCTGGTGATTCGTGGTGTTGGCTGGGTGCCTGGTGGTAAAGATGGTCTGGCTGCCATTGCTTCCATTCCTGTAAAAACAGTGAATGGTACATCAATTCGGGTTCGAGATGTTGCTAAGGTCGAGTTTGGTGGTGAAATTCGACAAGGTTCAGTTACGATGATGGAGCGCGTTGATGATGGAAGTATCAAACAGCTTGGTGAAGTTGTGGTTGGTATTGTTTTAAAGCGCTTCGGAGCCAACACAAAAAACACCATTGATGATGTAAAAGAAAGATTAAAAATTGTACAAAAGTCCATGCCAAAAGGTGTAACTATTCAGCCGTTTTATGATCAATCAGAGTTGATTGATAAAGCTGTATGGACTGTAGAAAAAGCTCTGTTAGAAGCATTCGTCCTGATAATAATTATTTTATTTTTATTCCTGATGAATGTGAGAGCTGCTGCATTGGTATTGTTATCTGTACCGATTTCGGTGTTAGCAGCACTGGCTGTTATGCAACATTATGGTATTTCAGCAAATTTAATGAGTTTGGGTGGGCTAGCGATTGCCATTGGTATGATGGTGGATGGTTCGGTGGTGATGGTTGAAAATATCTTTAAACATCTAGAGAAGGTAAAAGAAGGTGATCATGGCATAGCCTTGCGTATTACAGAGGCTTCCAAAGAAGTTGTAAGACCTGTGTTGTTTGCAGTGCTTATTATTCTGTTGGTATTCACGCCATTGTTTGCGTTGGAAGGTGTAGAAGGCAAGATGTTTACACCCATGGCTTTATCCATTTGCTTTGCCATGTTTGCATCTCTGTTGGTGGCAATATTTATTATGCCTGTGTTGGCAACATTTGTATTCACCAAGGGGATTGTGCATAAAGAAAGCCCTGTATTGGCTCCGATTGCACAGGGTTATCATCGATTGCTAGCCTCTGCCTTGAATGCGCGCAAAAAAGTCATTGCTGGCGCAGCCATAGCGTTTGTATTAACCATTGCCATTGTTCCCTTCCTTGGGACAGAATTTGTACCTGAATTGGAAGAAGGAACTTTGGCTATTCGTGTAACCTTGGCACCTTCATCTTCCTTATCATATGCTAAAGATATGGGGGAGAAGTTGGAGAGAGTATTGATTGAGCACTTTCCCGAGGTGACTTATGTATCAGCCCGTGTTGGGCGTGCTGAAATTGGTGGTGATCCAGAGCCAGTATCTAATGTGGAGCTATTTGTAGGGCTAAAACCTGTGAAAGAATGGGTTAGTGCTGATGATAGACCAGCACTACAAAAACTTATGCGAAAGGAAATGGATGTTGTACCAGGTATTTTGGTGGCGTTTACGCAACCCATTGCCATGCGTGTTGATGAATTGATATCGGGTGTAAAAGCGGCATTGGCAATTAAGCTGTTTGGCCCTGATCTCAAAGTGCTTGCTGAGATGGGTAAAAAAATCGAAACTTTAACCAAAAGTGTTGAAGGTACGCGAGATGTAGCGATGGAGCAGATTGAAGGGGAGGCGCAGTTGGTGGTTCGCCCTAATCGTGCCAAGTTGGATCGTTATGGTATTTCTGTAAATGATGTGATGAGTCTGGTTGCCGATGCCATTGGCGGAGCGAATGCTGGGCAAGTGATTTCTGGAAACGAGCGCTATAATATTTATGTGCGTTTGGCGAAAGACTTTCGTGATAGCCCTGAGGCTATTGGCAGCCTTATTTTGCAAGCACCTGATGGTGCTTGGGTGCGCCTTGAAGATGTTGCAGATATAGGTGTTGAGCAAGGCCCTCCCATGATTAAACGTGATGATGTTCAGCGTCGCGTAGTCATTCAAAGTAATGTGGAAGATCGCGATATGGGTTCATTGGTTGCGGAGTTGGATAGGCGTATTCAAGATGAAATCAATTTACCGGCGGGTTATACGGTGGTGTTTGGTGGGCAATTTGAAAATCAACAACGGGCGCAAGCCAAGTTGATGATTGTGGTGCCTTTATCATTATTGATGATTTTCCTGTTGTTGTATTTCATGTTTCACTCGGTTGGTCAAGCCACACTGATTATGCTTAATGTACCTATGGCACTTATTGGTGGTATTTTGGCTCTCTGGGCATCAGGTCAGTATTTATCTGTGCCATCAAGTATTGGGTTCATTGCGCTATTTGGGGTTGCTGTACTTAATGGTGTGGTATTGGTGGATGCGATTAATCGACATCGACACGATTGCAAAGATATGGATGAAGCCATACGTCATGGCGCTGAGTCACGTTTAAGACCTGTGCTGATGACAGCGATGATTGCGGGACTTGGTTTGGTGCCTTTGTTATTGGCTACAGGTATTGGTTCTGAAATCCAAAAACCATTGGCTACAGTAGTGGTTGGGGGGCTATTATCATCCACATTATTAACCTTGTTTGTACTACCTTGTTTGTATAAGCGTTTTAGTCGTGAGGAGGTTTGATGAAATATATTCTGATGATTTTTGTGGTGACTTGTTTACT
>JALUWH010000300.1 GCA_027019685.1 Ghiorsea sp.
GGTAGCGCACCACACTGGGGGTGTGGTGGTCGCAGGTTCAAATCCTGCCGTCCCGACCATTTCCATCTTAAAAAACAACAACTTAGAAGATTTAAAAAAGTGACAAAAATTGTCAACTGTCTCACAAATAGCGAATTGTCTCACAAATGAAAAACTAAACAGCCTTAGGCATGGTGACTGTAACAAGCAAACCACCTTCTTCGCTATTTTCTAAAAGCAATTGACCACCATCTCGTTCTAAGGTTTCTTTAACAATTGCTAATCCCAAACCATGCCCTTCTTGTTTCTCACGCCCTCTTACATTATCCACACGATAAAAACGCTCTACAACCCGTTTTAAGTGAATTTCAGGAATACCGTAACCTTGATCTTGAATAGAAACAGCAATACATGTTTCTTGCTCAACAATTCGACAAAAAATACTCGACTCTTCTGGTGAAAATTTCAACGCATTTTCAGCAATATTCATTAAAATACGATGGCAACCTACTTCACTCATACCTACCATTTCACTATCTAAATCAACATACACATCCAACTTTATACCCTTAGCTTGTACTTTATGTTGTAACGAGTCCCATACCTGTTGATGAACATGAATAATAGAGCAAGACGCACCATGTTCAGTCTTATCATGTTCTATTTGATTCAGTGTTAGCATGCTATTCATTAAGTTGTTGATATGCTTAGCTTCTTTCACAATAACTGACGTTGCTTCATGACGTAAATCTTCATCATCAGCAAAGGCTTCCATGCTTCGGGCATAGCCCAATAATGACGTAAGGGGTGTTTTTAAGTCATGCATCAAATTTTCAAGCAGTGATTTTTGTTTTTGTTGTAAACGCGTATATGCAGTGACATCCAAACACAGTAACAATGCTTCTTTATCACTCAAAGCCGCTAAACGCGGTAATAATACGCGACCGTTTACCTTCATTTCGGGCAAGGTTCTCTGCTCTGGCAAGGCATCAATAGCTCGTTGAAATGCTTTTAACCACTCGCTATCTCGGTAAAACACAAGAATAGATTGTGGTAATACAATGCCATGTTTAAAGTTAAATAATGCTTCAGCTTGTTCATTACCACCCAATACACGCCCTTGTTCATCTACGCGCAAAACAACTTCTGAGATGGTAGATAACAACACATCCAACCTACGCCCACGCGTTGCTAACGTACTTTTTAAGCTATCATATTCACGTTTAAGCTGCTCATGTTGGACTTCATAAGCCTGCAATTGCTTAGATGTTTGGTTAAGGCGAAAAGCTAGCCAAAATATCAACCCTAAACATGCTAAAACCCATAAAAAAACTTCACCAATCATACTTTCTCTTGAAAGCGATAACCCATGCCACGAATCGTTTGTATGCACTCTCCTTGTCCACAAGCTGCAAGCTCTTTACGCAAACGTTTCACTGTTGCATCCACAGTACGTTCCTCAACAAATGAGTCCATACCCCACACAATATCTAGAAGCTGTTCTCGCGACAGCACCCTACCCGCTTTACCCATCATCGTTTGCAAAAGCTTAAATTCTAATGGTCTAAGTGATACTAACTTACCATCCACTTTCACCTCCATGCTTTCTTCATTCATTTGAATGGCTTGGGAATCAAAGGTTTCTGTTTTACTGCTGGTGGATCGGCGCAATAAAGCTGCCAAACGGGCAACAAGCTCATCAGGTTCAAAAGGTTTACCAATATAATCATCAGCACCTTCATTTAAGCCACGAATTTTCTCATCGGTCATGGTTAAAGCTGTTACCATCAACACAGGAAACGTGGTCAGCTTTTCATGCCCTCGAATCCAACGCAACACATCCAAACCTCGTTTACCAGGAATCATACGGTCTAGAATTAGAGCGCTATATTGGTTTTCTTGCAACAAATCTTGGGCATCTAAGCCATTATCACATATGGTTGTGTCATAGCCTTGCCGTTGCAAATGAATCTCTATCAACCTTGCGATAGAGATGTCATCTTCAACAATAAGGATATGTTTACTAGTTGTTGTCATTCACACCTTCCCACCAAATGCAAAGCGATGCATATGTGCATACTCTACTTCCAACTCAGATGCTTTTTTGCTTAAAAGTCTAAACATAAAACGCATCAACTGATTACCTAACTTAGGCTCTTCTAAAGCAATCAAATCAAAATAAGCCCTATCAATACTTAATACTGTTGTCGCTTTATCCACGGTAAGTGTAACCGAATGTTTCCTATTTTCATCTAAGAATGAAAACAAACCAAACACATCACCTTTACCAAGGTGACTAAATGGATAACCACTTTCGCTTTTAACATTCACTTTGCCATCTAAAATTAAGTTCATTTTCCCCACAGATGGTGTACCTGCTTCATAAATTACATCACCCACTTCAAAATCTTCACGTGTCATACAACTAAACAATGTCATCGCATGTTTCTTCTTCATTTCTGCAATCAATGGCAAACGATAAAATGCTTGAAAATCTGCATTTGATTCAATCAATGGTTCAACCATGACTTCTTTCTTAGAATATTCCATAATATTCTCAATACTCATAAGTATTCTCCTTCTCTTTAATGGTCAGGGATTAATCTATATAAAGATGACACGATGATGACATGAGAAACATATGCCACTTGTCATATTGCTGTCACAAAACTTCCTACACTGTGCGTAAGATAAACTTTCGGTGCATCGCACTGATATATATTACCAACTAGGAAGGGATATAACATGAAAAAACAAATATCATTAACAGCACTTGCACTAGCAACTGCTTTAACTGCTACAGCAGCACATGCTGGTGGCGTTACGGTTGCTGAAAAAGGCGACACAAAACTAAAAATCAGTGGTAAAGCTTTTTTAGGCTTCACACAAAATGATAATGGCGCTGGCGCAAAAACAATCGGTGGCAACTTGGATCGTTTCTATATGCAAGCTGAATACTATACTGGTATCTGGAAAGCACGTTTTACAACAGATATTCATAATGAGTCCGCATTAGGTAAAGATCAAAATGTATATGTTAAATATGCTTTCCTTGAAGGTAAATTTTCTGAAGCCGCAACACTTCGTCTAGGCTTGTCACACACGCCTTGGATTGATTACGAACAACACCTTTGGAAACATCGTTTTGTAGCGAAAGTAACTACAGACCACTTTAAACTTGACTCCTCTGCTGATAACGGCATTGGTCTTAAAGGTAAATTGGCAGATGGCATGGTAAACTACTGGGTAACTGAAACTGCAGGCGCTGGTTACGGTGCACCTGCAAAAACAGGTGCGCTAGATTTCAACTCACGTATCTCTATTGCTCCAGTAAAAGGCGTAGATATTTCATTGCAATATCGTAACGGTTACAAAGGTAAGAAAACTGATAGCACTGTAAACATTGCTGACAAAGAAACCTTGACACAATTGATGGCTTCTTATGGCACACATGATTACCGCGCTGGTTTTAATACTATCAAAGTAACCAACTACAAAACGACTACTGGCGAAGACATGACCGCTAACGCAGTATGGGGTTGGGCTAAGTTTGGTGGCGAATATGGTGCATTTGCTCGTGTAGAGCAATTAAAATGGACTGGCACGGTGACCAACGGTGACAAGAAAGACCACCAAGTGTTCGGTGTCGACTACTATGCTACACATGGTGTAACACTTTCTTTTGCTTACGATGCTGAAAAGCACACTACAGGCAACACAGCAACAACCAAAAAAGAAATTGGGCTATTCACTCAGCTTAAATTCTAAGCCAATAATTTTAAACTTCCTCAAGTTTAATATCCTAGGAGAACCATCAGCTGCAAAGCTGGTGGTTTTTTCTATTTTAGCTAAAAAAATACTTACGGCGTGTCATATCACTGTCACATAATGCTGTAGAGTGTCACAAAACTTTATTGAACAAAGGAGTTCATTGATGAAAAAACAAATTATTGCTATTGCAGCCATTGCTGCAACATGCTTCACGCTAGGCGCGAATATCGCCCAAGCTGAGGAAAACATTCAGATTGTTGGTTCTTCAACAGTTTACCCATTCTCTAGCTATGTAGCTGAAGCTTTGGGTGCAACAGGCAAATTCAAAACACCAGTTGTTGAATCTACAGGTTCTGGCGGCGGCATGAAATTATTCTGTGCTGGTGCTAGCATGGACACACCAGATTTCACCAATGCTTCTCGTCGTATGAAAGCGAAAGAATTTGCTAAATGTCAAAAAAATGGCGTGAAAGACATTACAGAAATGGTTGTCGGCTACGATGGTATTGCTATCGCACAATCTAAAAAAGCACCAAGCATTAGCCTTTCTCGTAAAGATTTGATGTTGGCAGTTGCCGCTGAAGTTCCAAGTAAAGACGGTTCTCACTTGGTTAAAAACAACTACCACTTCTGGAATGAAATCAACCCTAAATTGCCACACCGCGCCATCCGCGTTTATGGTCCTCCAACATCTTCTGGTACACGTGATGCATTCGAAGACATGATTCTTAAGCATTTAACCAAACACATGGATGTTTACACTAAGCTTTATAAAGCTGACAAAAAGAAAAACAAAGCATACAAAAAATATCATAAAATCCGTCAAGATGGCGTTTATATCCCATCTGGTGAAAATGATAACTTAATCGTGCAAAAGCTTGCTCGTGACACATCTGCTTTGGGTATCTTTGGTTACAGCTACCTAGAAGAAAACAGCGATAGTATTTCACCAGCAATCATTGATGGCGTTATCCCAACCCCAGAAACTATTTCTGGTCACACATATCCGCTATCTCGTTCACTATACTTCTACATCAAAAAATCACACATTGGCAAAGTTAAAGGCATGATGGAATATGCTAACTTGTTCATGAGTGACCAAATGGTTGGTGAAGGCGGTGAGTGTACTGAAATTGGCTTGATTCCTTTACCTAAAAAAGAGCTTGCTCACTACCGTGCAAACTTGAAATCTTTGAAAAATCTAACCGCAGCAGATTTTGCAAATAAACACTAAGCTGCATTGAAGTAAATTAAGGCTGAGGAACTTCCTCAGCCTTTTTTTTGCTCTACCCTTTCTGCTTCCCATGCAGTGACAAATGTTTTAGTTTCGCCCTCACGATTTTATGCACTTCAAGATATTTACACGGAGCTTTGATACCCCATGACAACAGCAGATATCTTTCTTTGGTTTACCGCTGGTCTTCTTTCTTTATCCATTGCGGCTTATGTATTTGCCCGCAATAAAGCTATCAATATCGAAAACCTTGAAGGCAGGCTTCATTCTCGCCCTAATTTCTTTGGTTGGTATGCCGTAAGTAAGGTACTTACCCCTGCACTTGTGATTGGTTTTGTATATTCTATTTTACATATGAGTGGCTTAGTTTCGCAACCTGAAGTCTTGCTTACCATCGTCTTTATAGCTGCAATCGTGAACTTCTCCATCAGCATCAAACATATCCAACGTAATTTTAGGGCAAGGCAAGCTGTTGAGAAAACATCCAAACGCTTATTTTTTATTGCTGCTTTAATTTCTATTCTTACCACAATAGGTATTGTCTTCTCCGTACTTTTTGAAGCCATTCGCTTTTTTAATATCATCCCACTCTGGGACTTCCTTACAGGCACAACTTGGAACCCTGACACAGCATTCTTGATTGGTGCAGGGCGCGATGAAGGTGGTGCTGTGCCAGAATTTGGCTCTTTGCCTATTTTTGCAGGCACATTAATGATAACTGTTATTGCCATGCTAGTTGCTATCCCTGTGGGCTTATTTGCTGCAATTTATATGTCTGAATATGCAAGTAACCGTGCGCGTAACATCCTAAAACCAACACTAGAGATTTTGGCAGGTATCCCCACTGTTGTTTATGGTTTTTTTGCTGCAATCACCATTAGCCCCTTGGTTGTACAAGCTGCTGATGCTTTGGGTTTGCATGCAGACTTCACCAATGCACTTGCACCAGGGATGATTATGGGGGTGATGATTATTCCTTTTATTTCATCGCTTTCTGATGATGTGATTCGTGCAGTGCCTCAGCCGCTACGTGATGGTTCACTGGCACTTGGCACAACACAATCAGAAACCATTCGCCATGTGGTTTTACCGAGCGCATTTCCAGGTATTGTTGCTGCTTTCTTATTGGCAGCCTCCCGAGCCATTGGTGAAACGATGATTGTGGTCAT
>JALUWH010000301.1 GCA_027019685.1 Ghiorsea sp.
AATAAAGAATGGAATCACACGCCGTCCCATGGTTAAGATAAGGGCAAGGATAATATACATGGCTGAGAAAATGCCCCAAACCACACCATTTTCCATATAACCCAATGCGCCAGCATAAAACATGATGTTGCACAGTGTAATCAACAGCACTTTGGCGATAATGCCAATTTGATGCCACTGTCTGGTTTTGATAATACGATGAAATAAGATATAGGTGAGCCAAAGGGTGAACAGTGAATCAAAAATAGCAGCGGCTTCAATCCATTGAGTACCCAATAAAAAGCAAAGCCTTGCAATCAACCAGAAGGTAAATAGTAACAGTAGCGACTTGCCCTCTGCAGTAACGGTACGCGTCCAAGTGCGTACGGAAGTAAGTAAGAAACCAGCAATGACAGCCATGGCATAACCAAATAACATTTCATGGGCATGCCATTCAAATTGAGAAATACCATCAAGTGTAATGTCCAACTGGAAAATATAAATGGCTGACCATAAAGCCATAGTTAACATGGCAAAGAAGCCTGCTCCTAAGAAAAAAGGGCGGAAACCAACTTCTAACAATGCAGTGGTGGGTTTATCGGATAACATGCTGCAACCTTAAACAGCTAAATCAAGAAATGAAACAGTGAGCATTTTTGATGGGGGTGTATATCAAAAGGAAGTCTATGTTTAATTGTGTTGTAGTGCGGAAGTTTATGATGATGTATGTAACTATTGTAAGCTATGAAAAAGATTAAGATAATTTAATTTCAATTTTATGATTTCTATCACATTATTGTCATGTGGTGTGGTTATACTTGCCCTATCTTGACGTGAAAGGAGATGATTATGCGTACAGTAACTAAGAAGTTGGGTAAAGTTTTATACCGTGATGGACCAGCGATTGTGGCAACGGCTCTTTTTGCGGTATTGTTTGTAACGGAAGTAACTGACCAAACAAGCTAAGATACTTTAACCCCTATGTTTTTATACCTCCAAGGCAACTTGGGGGTATTTTTTTGCACGGGCTATTGTATGCATATTACAATAGTTGCAGTTGACAACTAAATGGGAATGCGTATAATGCGATCCAACTTAGTAGAAACACAAAGGTAACTAAATGAAATTATTTGATTTAAACAACAGAACACTTGGGCTCATTGCAGTGATTGTCCCCATGGTTATTTTATTTATCTATGTTGGTATGACCTCTGGACCGTTAGCTCCCGTTCCAGTAACGACTGTGCAGGTGGATAAGAAAGCTATTTCACCAGCTTTGTTTGGCATAGGCACTGTAGAAGCACGATATAGCTATAATATTGGACCTATCACACCAGGACGCTTACAAGCGGTATACGTGGATGTAGGAGATAGGGTTAAGGCGGGTCAGCTTCTGGCGGAAATGGAGCCGATTGATTTAGATAATAAATTAACATCACAAAGTATGGCAATTAAACGAGCAAGAGATGGTATTACTACGGCAAAGGCAGTATTAAAAGAGGCTGAAGCACGTTTAAAATTTGCCCAAGCTCAAGAGCAACGTTATAAAAAATTATTGGAAATTAAGTCAGTTGGTGATGAAGTGTATGAGGTTAAGCAGCAAGAGCTTCAAGCTGCTATTTCAGGCAAGGCAATTGCTAAAGCGAATCTAAATTCAGCTAAAAAAGAATTGTCTCGCGTGCAGTCTGACCGTCAAGGTTTGAGTAACTTACGCGAGAATTTACGTCTTATTGCGCCCAAAGATGGTGTAATTTCGGCAAGGCGTTCCGAAGCAGGTTCTACCGTGATGTCTGGTCAAGCTGTGGTTGAAATGATTGATCCAACAAGTCTTTGGATCAATACACGTTTTGATCAACAACGTTCTACGGGGCTTGCCTCTGATTTAAGTGCTAAGATTAAGCTTCGTTCGCAAAGTCAGACGTTTTATGCTGCAAAGGTTGAGCGTGTTGAGGTGATGGCAGATGCGGTTACAGAAGAAATCTTAGCAAAAATCGTATTCAACGACTTACCACAGCCTATGCCACCCATTGGTGAGCTTGCAGAGGTGACAGTGGGGCTTTCAGAACTACCTGCTCAACCAGTGATTCCCAATGCGGCAATTCAACAGTTAGATGGTGAAGTTGGTGTTTGGCGTGTTCAAGACGGCGATATTCAGTTTGTGCCGGTTTCACTGGGTATGACAAGTTTAGATGGTGATGTTCAGGTTTTGCATGGTTTGCAAGCTGGTGATGAAATCGTGGTGTATAGTAAACGTGCATTGCATGACGGTTCAAAAATTGATGTGGTTGAGGCGATTCAACCATGATTAGCCTCGCTGGGCGTGATATTGTCCATTCATGGGGCAAGTTTGTCTTCACGGGCGTTGGGCTTGGTTTGCTGATTGGTGTGACCATGACCATGGGGGGTGTTTACCGTGGTATGGTGGATGATGCTAAAGTTCTATTAGACAATAGTGGTGCCGATTTATGGGTGGTGCAGCAAGGAACACTGGGGCCTTATGCTGAAGCTTCAAGCATTTATGATGATGAATACCGAGGTATTTTAGGCATGGCAGGTGTGGATGCGGCTGCGAATGTCACTTATTTAACTTCACAAATTAGTCAGGGCGATTTGGATGTTAGGGTGATGGTGGCGGGTATTGTGACCACGCAACCAGGGTTACCGGGTCAGCCACGGTTTTTAGTCGCAGGAAGACATATTACACGAGACCATTATGAGGCTGTGGCCGATGTAAAAACAGGGTTTAACATTGGTGATGAAGTGAAGATTCGTCGCAATCATTATAAGGTCGTGGGTTTAACCAAACGTATGGTATCCTCCAGTGGCGACCCTATGCTGTTTATCCCGCTCAAAGATGCGCAGGAAGCACAGTTTTTAAAAGATAATGATGCGATTTTGAATCAGCGCCGAAGAACGTCTGCCAACCCTGCGTTTAATACTCCTACAGTGCCAGGTTTATTGGATGCTGTGCTTGCTTCACAAAGTGTGAATCCATTTGTCAATGCAGTGTTGGTTCGTGTGAAAGAAGGTTTTACACCAGAGCAAGTGGCGGAGCCCATTCGCAAATGGAAACGCTTGCAGGTCTATACGCGAGCAGAGATGGAATCTATTTTGATTGAGAAGTTGATTAAAACTGCTGCCAAACAAATTGGCATGTTTCTGGTCATTCTTTCGATTGTGAGTGCAGCCATTGTCGCCTTTATTATTTACACGCTAACGATTGGTAAAATAAGAGAAATTGCAGTGCTTAAATTGATTGGTACAAAAAATAGAACCATTGCAGCGATGATTATTCAACAATCCATTGGTTTAGGACTCATTGGTTTTGTCATTGGTAAAATTGCAGCCACATTTTGGGCACCCATATTTCCAAAGTATGTGTTGCTAGAGCCTACAGATGCAGTCGCTGCTTTTGTGCTCATCATCATCATTTGCATACTGGCTAGTCTGATTGCTATTCAGGCGGCCTTAAAAGTAGATCCTGCGGAGGCTATCGGTGGCTAGAGGAATTATTATTGAAGACCTACACAAACAATATGGTGTAGGTGATACAGCAGTGGAAGCGCTTAAAGGTGTGAATATGCAGGTTGGCCCTGGTGAAGTGGTGGGCTTGGTTGGGCCATCGGGTTCTGGAAAGAGTACGCTTCTTAAATGCTTGGGTGCGGTGATTGAGCCAACCAGTGGGCGTATGATTTTAGGTGGTGAGCCTATCTATGATCAGAAATGGAAAATCAAAGATTTGGGTGCTTTGCGCCGAGATAAGATTGGTTTTGTATTTCAGGCACCGTATTTGATTCCGTTCTTGGATGTGATTGATAACGTGGCATTAATTCTGATGCTAGCGGGTCATTCGAATAACGAGTCGCGCAAACGGGCTATGGAGCTTCTTGAAGCATTGGATGTGGCACATCGTGCTAACGCTATGCCCGCTCAACTTTCTGGGGGTGAGCAGCAGCGTGTAGCTATTGCTAGGGCTTTAATGAGTAGGCCGCCTGTGATTTTAGCAGATGAACCGACAGCGCCGTTGGATAGTGAGCGTGCATTGGCTGTAGTTAAAATATTACATGAAATGGCACAGCAATATGAAACAGCGATTATTGTGGTCACCCATGATGAAAAAATTATCCCTACTTTTAAGCGTGTTTATCATATTCGTGATGGTAAAACGATTGAGGAAGCTGGGGAAGGTAGAGAGATATGATAAAACCATGGCATAAAACATTACCCATCATCATGATATTGCTTTCGTCTTGTGCTGTTGGCCCTGATTATGAACGCCCTGAAGTGTTGAAAGATTCAGGTGTTAAAGATGACAGCCTTCAGGTGAAGCTTGCTCTGGTTGAATCTTTACCAGAGCCTGTTGCATTGGGTGAAACACAAACATTTGTACGTAATTCAGTGCAGGCTGAATGGTGGAAAAGCTTTGAGTCTGAGAAACTAAATCAGCTTGTGGAACAAGCTTTGTTATCTAGCCCAACGCTGCAGGCTGCTGAAGCTAAATTAGAGCAAGCCAAACAAACGTATGAAGCACAAACAGGTTCAAGCCTTTATCCGCAAGTGTCTCTAGGAGCAGGTGGTTCCAGGCAACGCATCAACAAAGCCGCATTTGGTCTGCCTTCTAATTCATCAACCTATACCCTATACAATGCGGGTCTCAATTTAGGTTATAACTTTGACTTGTTTGGTACCAACCGCCGTTTATTGGAATCCTTAGAGGCAGAAACAGAATATCAGCGTTTTCAATTTGAAGCCGCACGTTTAAGTCTGATTGCGAACACGGTAAGTGTAGCCATGATAGAGGCTCAATTATCAGAACAATTGGTTGCCAACCAAAACATTCTGCAAGTGTTAGAAGAGCAATTGGATATGACCAAGCAACGCTTTGCTTTGGGTGCAGTGGGTGAGAGCGAAGTCTCTGCGCTTGAAAGCAGTGTGGAGCAATTTCGCGCCAATATACCACAGCTCAAAAGTAGTTTGGCAAAACAACAGCATGTGTTGGCATTATTGATAGGCCAAGCACCAAACAGCAATTTAGTGCCTTCATTTACATTGGTAGATTTTACACTACCCCAAGAACTTCCAGTGCTTATTCCATCCGAACTTTTAGAGCAACGCCCTGATATTTTAGCATCGGAGGCTTTGGTGCGGTCGGCCAATGCGAAGTATGGCTTGTCGGTGTCGCGCATGTATCCACAGCTTAATTTAAGTGCGAATATTGGTTCTCAAGCCCTAACGACATCAGGTCTGTTTGGCGCAGAAACGCTAGTCTGGGGCTTGGCAGGTCAGCTTACACAGCCTTTGTTTAATGCAGGGCTTCCTGCTGAATCGCGTGCTGCGAAAGCAGGGTATGAAGCTGTGGCAGCCAATTATAGGCAAACGGTGTTACAGGCTTTTCAAGGTGTGGCTGATGTGCTTTCTGCATTGGATTATGATGCACAAAGCTTGAACTCACAAGCCAAAGCCATGCAGGCAGCCGAGCAAACAACACAACTTGTGGAACAAGCGTATGAAGCAGGTGCTGCCAGTTATGCGCAGGTGTTGGCAAGTAAACAGGACTTGGAGCAAACACGAGTTGCCCTGATTAGTGCCCAAACACGACGTTTGATTGATACGACTGCTTTGTATCAAGCCATGGGTGGTGAAACATTTATGCCACAACAAAAGGATTGATGAGCATCATAATAATGCTTGGTGTAGGGTATGCTTTAAAGTGCTAAATAGGAGGCGGTGATATGATGAAACAATCTTTTCAAGGGCTGAAAGCTCTTATGCTGCTGGGGTTATTCGCCAGCTTCATAACTTGGGCGAGTTATGGTTTTGGTGAAGAAAAATCTGCCATTCCTTTAAGTACAACAGCAGACCACAGCCAATTCCCTGAACTGCAAAAGGATTTTAAATCGGGTGAAGAAGTGACCCAAGCTTGTTTAACGTGTCATAATCAAGCGGGCGAACAAATTCAGAAAACTATCCATTGGACATGGAGCTATCATAATAAAAAAACAGGGCAGCTTCTGGGCAAGGAGCATTTGATTAATAACTTTTGCAGTAATGCTAGAGGCAATGAGGGGATGTGCGCTCAATGTCATATCAGCTATGGTGCTAAGAATTTCAAACTTCCTAAAAAACAAAGTCAAATT
>JALUWH010000302.1 GCA_027019685.1 Ghiorsea sp.
TGAAGCTAATATCAACCTTCTCATCCAATTGATGGAAATATCAGGCATTAAAACCTTGGATTTAACAGGTGGTGCGCCTGAAATGAACCCGCACTTCCGCAAATTGGTGTTGGCTGCACGCAAGCTAAACATCAACGTGATTGACCGTTGCAATTTAACTATTCTTAGTGAGGAAGGTTATGAGTGGTTGGCTGGTTTCTTGGCTGATAACCAAGTAGAAATTGCGGCATCTCTACCCTGTTATTTAGAAGACAATGTTGATGCGCAACGCGGCAATGGTGTATTCCAATCCAGTATTGAAGGTATTAAAAAGTTAAATGTTTTAGACTACGGCATGGAAGGCAGCAAGCTAACCTTGAATCTAGTGTATAACCCTCAAGGCATCAGCCTGCCTCCCTCACAACAAGAGCTTGAAGCCGCTTACAAAAAAGAGTTACTGGCTCGCTACGACATTCATTTCAATGAGCTTTTCACCATCACCAACCAGCCCATAGCAAGATTTGGAAGCACGCTTGTCACTAAAGGTTTATTTGATGAATATATGGCACTACTCAAAGACAACTTCCAACAAGCCAATGTGAAAGGTGTGATGTGTCGAACACTCATTAGCATTGATTGGCAAGGTTATGTTTATGATTGTGATTTCAATCAAATGTTAGGGCTTCACGCGCCCATTGAAGGCGAAGAAAAGTTACATATCGCCCAACTCATCGCCCAAGAAGAATTACAACAAACACTAGGTTATGGTCTAGCAGGGCAAGCGATTACTGTGATGGACCATTGCTATGCTTGTACGGCTGGGCAAGGCTCAAGCTGTGGTGGTGCACTAGACTAGAAGATAATAAAACATTGCTTTAATGAACCATCAACTTCAATCTTTCGCCATTGATTTTGTTGGAGATAAACCGTGACCGAGCAAACAGGCAAAGAACAAGACATCAAACGCATCGTTTCAGGTATGCGCTCATCGGGCAAGCTACACCTTGGGCATTATAAAGGTGTGCTGCAAAACTGGCTGACTTTGCAAGAAGATAAAGAATGTTTTTTCTTTGCTGCGGACTGGCATGGTTTAACCACGGAATATGCTAATCCTTCTGTGGTTAAAGAAGGGATTTGGGATATGCTGATGGATTGGTTGGCAGTGGGCATAAACCCAGAAAAATCCACCATTTTTATTCAATCCCAAGTGCCTGAACATGCAGAGCTGCATTTATTGCTTTCGTTTATGACCCCGCTTTCATGGCTTGAACGCGTGCCCACCTATAAAGACCAAATCTCACAATTGCGTGAAAAAGATTTGGGCACTTATGGTTTCTTGGGTTACCCACTGCTTCAATCGGCAGATATTATGATGTACCGCGCAGACGCTGTACCCGTGGGCGAAGACCAAGTGCCACATATTGAACTCACCCGTGAAATTGGGCGTAGATTTAATCATTTGTATCGACAAGGCATCCCGCCATTGTTTCCTGATTGCCAAGCTTTATTGATGCCAACATCCAAGTTACCAGGGCTTGATGGGCGCAAAATGAGCAAATCGTATGGTAATGCGATTACCCTATGCGAACCATGGAAAGACACGGAAAAGAAAATTAAAACCATGCCTACAGACCCTGCTCGTGTGCGCCGTGAAGATGCTGGCACACCAGAAAAATGCCCTGTTTGGGATTTTCATAAAGTGTATTCCACTGAAGATGAGCGCAGTGAGATTCAAGAAGGTTGCACCACCGCTGGCATAGGTTGCTTGGATTGCAAGAAAGTATTACTCAAACATTTGCAAGATGAGTTAGAACCTATTCGTGAACGCCGTGCAGATTTGGCTAAACGCCCTGATGATGTGAAAGACATTGTGCGTGAAGGTAATGAAAAAGCACGCCGAGAAGCTCGCAAAACCATGGATAAAGTACGCAAGTCTGTGAAGTTAGACTATAAACTTTGATAGTTTAAACCACAGTACCCGCAAGGGGTAGGCTTCTTGCCTACGGCAATTCATCACAGTTCGCAGAGAGCCCAGAGGCACGAAGAAAAAATGTCATGCTGAGCGTAGTCGAAGTATCTTTCTGTTATACAGACCAACGTGGCATCTCACAAGATTTCTCCACTACGGTCGAAATGACAATATAAACCGCAGCGTACACAGAGATTCTTAGATAGATGATGAATGACAGGAAATTTATCTACCACTTGTTTGTCTTCGTGTTCTTTGTGTGCTTCGTGGTGAAAATAAATTTCTACCACATCATCTTTTTACCAGATAAGCTGACAACACACACTAAATCATAGAGAGTAGCGCAAGAAATACATACAGTGGGGACATTGCATGAACGATAAAAGAAAACAACCAGAAAAGTCTGAAAATACGGGCATACGCATCAATAAATACCTCGCTAGTTGTGGGCTTTGCTCTAGGCGCGAAGCGGATAAAATGATTGAAGCAGGTCGCGTGCAAGTCAATGGTGAGACCATTGACCAAATGGGCATCAAAATTCAACCCAATGATTTGGTGTTGGTGGACGACAAACCTGTAGATAACAACCAAGAACAAATCTACCTTCTCTACAATAAACCTCGTGGTTTATTATGCTCGCGCAAAGATGATAAAGGTCGCCCTTTGATTTATGACCACTTGGATATTCCCGCCCATGTGCAGTCGGTGGGTCGTTTGGATATGGACAGTGAAGGTTTATTGCTACTCACCAGCAATGGTGAAATCTTACAAACATTGATTGCCCCAAAAAATAAAATCCCTCGTAAATACAAAGTGAAATTCACAGGTTCTTTAAGCCTAGAAAGCATCGAAAAGCTGCGCAACGGTGGTATTGATTTGGGCAAAGGTGAATTGAGCGACCCTTGGGATATGAGCATTGATTCGGATAATGGTGGGCATAGCTGGATAACTGTCACCATCAAACGTGGTCGTTGGCGCGAAATTCGCCGCACCTTAGATGCTGTGGGTCATATCGTTCGCCGACTTATTCGTGTTCGTTTTGGCCCTATCAAACTTGAAGAAGGAATGCCTGTGGGTAGTTGGCGCAATTTAACCAGCAAAGAAGTTGCAGCACTTAAACGCTTGCATAAATCTGCTGCCGACTCATAAAAAAAGGGCAGGCATTGCTGCCCACCCTTTCGTCATGTTTTAGCATCAAGTTACTTGATGATTAGCCCTTCTTTTTCATCATAATCCACAGTGATAGTATCACCGTTGGCTTGTCCACCAATCAAGTACCTTGCCAATGGCGTTTCAACCGCTTGTTGGATAAAGCGTTTGAGTGGCCGCGCACCATACACAGGGTCATAACCTTCTTTGGCAAGCCATGCTTTAGCAGCATTGCTCACTTCCAAAATATAACCTTGTTCTTTCAAGCGTTTGGCAAGTGAAGCTACAAGTATATCCACAATATGAACCAAGTCATCTTGTGTAAGTGCTGCAAACAAGACCACATCATCTACCCTATTTAAGAATTCAGGGCGGAAATGCGCTTGCAACCTCGTCATCACTTGTTTTTCCACTTCTTCATCAATGCCTTCCAGCATCAAATCACTGCCGATATTACTTGTCATCAACACAATGGTATTGCGGAAATCTACCGTTCTACCTTGCGAATCCGTCAAGCGACCATCATCGAGCAACTGCAAGAGAAGATTGAACACATCAGGATGTGCTTTTTCAATCTCATCAAACAAGAGCACCGAATAAGGGTTACGGCGCACTGCTTCAGTGAGCTGACCACCTTCTTCAAAGCCAACATAACCTGGAGGAGCGCCCACCAAGCGAGACACACTGTGTTTCTCCATATATTCCGACATATCCAAGCGAATCATATGCTCTTCACTGTCAAACAAGGCATTCGCCAATGTTCGCGCAAGCTCAGTTTTACCCACACCCGTAGGCCCCAAGAAGATAAATGAACCCATAGGTTGATTGGGGTCTTGAATGCCTGCTTTAGCCCGCAAAATCGCATCAGACACAGCTTTCACCGCCTTGTCTTGACCAATTACACGCTCATGCAACACCGATTCCAAACGCAAAATTTTCTCACGCTCACCTTCCATCAAGCGAGTCACTGGAATATTCGTCCAACGCGCCACTACTTCTGCGATTTCATCGTCGGTCACTTCTTCCTGCAACAAGTCGCTTGAAGATTCTTGCTCTTCAAGATTTTTCAGCTTCAACTCAAGCTCTGGCAATTTGCCATAGCGAAGTTCAGCCACTTTCTCTAGCTGATAATTACGCTCTGCTTCCTCAATTTCCAAACGTGTTTTATCAAGCTCTTCACGCACAGTTTGCAATGCATCATGGGCAGTTTTCTCACTTTCCCATTGTGAATACATCACATCCCGTTTTTCTTTCAAATCGGCAAGCTCTTTGCGCAAGGCTTCCAGGCGCTCTTTACTCGCATCGTCCGTTTCTTTTTTCAAAGCCGTTTCTTCGATTTCAAGGCGCATCACTTTACGAGTAATCTCGTCCAACTCTGCTGGCATAGAATCAATTTCTGTACGAATCGACGCACATGCCTCATCAATCAAATCAATGGCTTTATCAGGCAAGAAGCGGTCATTGATGTAACGGTCTGACATGGTTGCCGCCGCCACAATTGCCGCATCTTGGATGCGTACACCATGATGCAATTCAAAACGCTCACGCAAACCACGCAAAATGGAAATGGTATCTTCCACATTCGGCGCTTCTACAAGCACAGGTTGGAACCTACGCTCTAGTGCCGCATCTTTTTCAATGTACTGCCTATGTTCATTCAGCGTAGTCGCACCAATACAATGCAACTCACCGCGCGCCAGCATAGGTTTGAGCATATTGCCTGCATCTGCTGAACCTTCGGTTTTACCCGCACCTACAATGGTGTGCAATTCATCGATGAATAGAATCACACGACCTTCTGATACTTTGATTTCATTGAGCACAGCTTTAAGCCGCTCTTCAAATTCACCACGGTATTTCGCGCCTGCCATCAAGGCAGTCATATCTAGCGCAAAAATAGTGCGATGTTTCAAACCTTCAGGCACATCACCCGATACAATACGTTGCGCCAAACCTTCGGCAATCGCAGTTTTACCCACACCAGGCTCACCAATCAACACAGGGTTATTTTTGGTTTTGCGTGACAAAATCCGAATCACTGCCCGAATTTCGCTATCGCGCCCAATCACAGGGTCAAGCTTGCCCTGCCTTGCCATTTCAACAAGGTCAGTACCATATTTTTCTAAAGCTTCATATTGTGCTTCTGGTGTATCGCTGGTCACCCGCTGATTACCGCGCACAGCTTGCAAAGCCTCTTCAAATTTTTCCATGCTCAAGCCTGATTCAATCAGGATTTTTGCTGATTCCGTAGTTTTATCATCAATGATTGCCCATAAGATATGTTCCACAGACATATAGGCATCGCCCATTTTCTGCATTTTATCCATGGCTTTCACAACCACTTGGTTCAACTCTTGGGTAACGAAAATTTTTCCTGCTTCGCTACTACCTGTCACTTTAGGGCGTTTACCCAGAGCAACCGACACTTTATTTTTCACCGCTTCAACATCAACATCAGCCTTATGCAAAAGCTGAGTTGCTAAACCACGATCTTGTTCCAATAACTCATACAACACATGTGGTGTATCCACCTCTTGGTGTGACAACCGTACTGCAGTGGCCTGCGCTGCTTGTATTGCTTCAGCGACTTTTTGTGTAAATCTACTTGTATCCATCACTGCTACCTCTCATCTATTTTTAACCTTACTTTTCTTGCGTCCTTTAAGCTATAAGGTCGCATAATAATAAATTCAAGGGTTGAGATACGCTTACTTATGATACATATTGTTCATTCATCGGATACAAGAAAAAGGCTCCAAGTATTTCTACCCAGAGCCTCTTTATCATTAAATTACACCATTAATCTTCTTGCTTCACCATCATATAACCCAAACATGCCAATACAAACAACATCACTTTAAGACCAAATGTTTGGCTT
>JALUWH010000303.1 GCA_027019685.1 Ghiorsea sp.
GGAAGATTGGTCTTGCTGTTTTTTCCCCTGCTGACCTTGCTTGGATTCATCTTTCTTCTTCTCTTTATCCTTACCTTTGTCTCCATCTTTATTTTTCTGCTGTTGTTTTTGTTGTGCTTTTAACTTCTCAAGCAAAGTTTTATTGGCTTGCGCATCAGTATGATTGGAATTGATATTCAAAGCTTGCTGATAAGCAGCAATCGCTTCATCCAATTTGCCTGCATGTGCCAAGGCATTACCCTGATTATACCAATCATCTGCATTGGGTTGCTTGATATGCTTAAATGCATCCATTGCAGCTTGATAGTCTTTATTGCGGTAAGCTGCTGCTGCTTTCCACGCAGGGTTTTCAAAGGTTTGATATGCCTTAGCATAATCCTTTTTCAACATCAATTGTTCTGCCTGATGGTTGGGCGTTTGCCATAAATCTTGCCACACGCCTGCATGTGATGATGTAGGTTGCCAAAGCACAAAACACAGTACCAACAACGCACCTCGGCGAAACAACAATACAAACAAAGGAATCGCCAACAGCAATAACCAATGCCCCTCTTCCTGCCAAACATCAAAGCTTGCATCGCTTTGTTGCTTACTGGCTGCAAAACGCTCTTGTATGGAAGCTTGTGTAAGCATACTAATATCCGAATCATCAATGCTTAATCTATGGTATGCCCCTTGCCCAAGCAGTGCCAAGCGTTGTAATTTCTGTTCATCAAGCTTGGCAATCACAATGCGCCCTGCAGCATCACTGATAAAACCACCACCGGCCTGCGGAATCGGTGCGCCATCTGGTGTGCCAACACCTATCACATGCACACTAAAACCCGCTTGCGTCACCTGCTCAAGCATAGCTTGTGAATACATATCCGAATCGGTCATCACCAAAATTTGACCATGCTGCACGGATGCTTGTTTAAAAAGTGTGCTCGCTTTGGCAAGCCCTGCATCAATATCGCCACCTTGCACAGGCATAATATCCGTGGTCAAGCCTTGAAGCTGCGACAAAATGGTTGCGTTATCATCGGTCAGTGGTGTCACAACAAATGCTGAACCTGCAAACACCACCAATGCTGTTTGCCCCTCTTTGCGCTGGTGCAAAAGGTCGGTCAATTTTTGTTTGGCTCGGGTTAATCGGTCAGGTTTGATGTCTTGAGCATTCATGGATGCTGATAAATCCAACACCACCACCAAAGCTGAATCCTCGCTGTAAATAGGCTGTGGAAGTTTTTGCCATGCTGGTGCTGCCAATGCGCCTATCATAAACGTGAGTAATATTCCTAACCCCCACACCCCTGTTTTGGAAGCCATACGAGATGTGCCTGCTTGCAAATATGCCAATAGTTCAGGTGCAACAAGTTTTTGCCACGCACCCATGCCTGTTTGTTGATTGCGTGCATACAATAATGCCAAGGCAGGGATAAGCAGCAGCCACATCCAAGGGCGCAAAAAATGAAAGTCATGAAGTATATGCATATTTAACGCCACTTCCTCAAAACCAAAATAAGCAACAATAAAGCAAAACTTAGCACCAGTGGATAAACCAATAATGAACGTACAGGTCGAAACGTTTTGCTATCTCTTGCCACGGGTTCTAGCTTATCTATCAAAGCGTAAATCTTCTGCAAACCTTGAGTATCCTTGGCTCTGAAATATTTACCCCCAGTCTCATCGGCAATATTTTGCAACATAGCTTCATCCAAATCAGCAGAAGGATTGACCATTTGTGTGCCAAAAAATGAACGCACAGCCATGCTATCTGCACCCATGCCAATGGTATAAATACGCAAACCAATGTTTTTTGCCAATTTTACTGCTTCTTCAGGCTTGAGTGCACCTGCGGTGTTCACCCCATCGGTAAGTAATATCAACACCAAGTCCGATGCATTTTTCACATGCTGCAAACGTTTCACCGCTAAGCCAATCGCATCACCAATAGCGGTTTCTTTACCAGCTAGACCAATCACCGCTTCACTTAAAAACTGATTCACTGTTTTGCGGTCAAACGTAAGCGGTGTTTGCAAATACGCTTGCGCACCAAACAAAATCAATCCCACACGATCGCCTTCACGTCGCGCAATAAAATCTTTAGCAATCACTTTGGTCGCCGTAAGCCTGTCCACAGATTGACCCGAAAGCTCAAAATCTCGGGTTTGCATACTACCCGACAAATCAATCGCCAGCATCAAATCCCTACCGCTACGCGATAACTCCACAGGCTCACCCAACCATTGTGGACGTGCTGCTGCCAACAGCAAAAACAACCATGCTAACCATAATAAAAGCTGATATTTACCATGTTTATTGGGGCTGGTTTGTGTTTGGCTTATATCGCGCAAATCATCGGCAAATGGCATAAACAAACCTGCTTGCACCACCTCATCTTGTTGTTTTACCGCAAACCAACGCTGCACCAACCAAGGCACTGGCAAAAGCAATAATATCCACCACCATAAAAGCTCAAACATGACGATTCACTTCCTTCAGCCATGCTTGAACTAGCTCACACAAAGCTTGGGCTTGCTCTTTATCCATATCACTTTCAGCTTGATATGCCCCATACAATAATGCATCTGCAAAAGGTTGCTCGGCAAATGAAGGGGAAGGTTTATCTTGCCACATACTGTCTAAAAACTTGAGCCAATCCTTACCAATCAAACCTGCCGTTGCTTGTTCAGGAAACACAGTTAATGCCACTCGGCGTAATAGTGTGTTGATGTCTGCCACTAAAGTTTGTGTTTGATGATGCACTGCATAAGCATCACAAATGCGTTGGTATTCAACATGAATAGCTAGATTAAGCGCACGTTTCTTGCGCCATGCTTGCCACTTTTTCCATAGTTTGGGCACAATAAACAGTAATACCACCAGCAAAAACACCAACAACATCCACCAGCCCATAGCCAAATCCCACCAAGGGCTTGGTGCAGGCAAATGAATATCTTTAAGTTGCTGCAAAGGGTCTTGATTCATCGCAACCTCAATTTTTGGGCAAGTGCCCCTGTCACATCATCATCGGTGTGCAGCGTAATATGCGTGATGCCATACTTGATTTGTAATGCATCCAACTTGGCTTGATGCGCATCAAAATGGGCTTGCCATTGTTGGCGTAGTTGTACTGTGGCTTGAATATAAAAATACTGTTGCCCATCAAATACAGGGTATGTTCCAGATTGTGGAAATGTTTGTTCCAGTTTATCCACCACTGAAATCAGCACCACATCATTGTGCCGCGCCAATTGCGCCAAATCCGCAGTGGCTTGCGCAGTCAACCCACGAAAATCACTTAAAATATAAATCAAACTGCCATGTTTACTGGTATAACGTAGCTTGCGGGTTAACGCATCTAAAGAGGGTTGTGTAGCCGCTTGTGGCGTATGTTGCCAAGCAGGGTGTTGGTTACATTGGTTTAAAAGTGACAACACACCTCTTTTGCCTCGCATGGGTTTGATTTCAGCATGGGCTTCACCTGAAAAAATCATACCACCCAAGCGGTCGCCATGCCCAATACCATGCCATGCTAACAATGCTGCAGCCTGTGTTGCTACTACCGATTTAAGCGCACCTTGCGTGGCAAAAAACATACTGTTTCTATAATCCAAGCATACCAACACAGGGCGTTCTCGTTCTTCCCTGTAAAGCTTCACATGGGTCACGCCTTTGCGAGCTGTGACCTTCCAATCAATACTGCCCACGTCATCACCAGGTTGATAAACACGCACTTCATCAAACTCCATGCCTCGCCCACGCAAGCGCGACACATGCGCACCACTCATGGCAGCACGAATATACTTACGCCGCACCGCCAGTGATGCCGCTTGATGCTGCATAGCAATCAGTTCTGATAATTCAATATGTGTAGCTGACATGGCTAGTTCAGTCCCCTATGAAGGAAATTAAGGAACAGCAACTTCTGAAATCAATTGATGAATCACATCATCAGTCGTCAACCCCGATGCTTCGGCTTCATAATTTAATAACAAACGATGGCGCAACACATCCAATGCCATGCTTTGAATATCTTCAGGGGCAACAAAATCTCGTCCATCCAACCAAGCATGGGCTCTGGCACATCTATCTAAAGCAATGGTTGCCCTAGGGCTTGCACCATACTGCAAATGTTTGACCACACCTATTTGCGTATGATTGGCTCGAGTCGCCATCATCAATTGCACGATATAAGTCTCAAGTTGTGGTGCAACATGGATATTTAATACTTCTTGTCGCGCTTGGAAAAGCGTATCTTGATTGAGCAATACTTCCGACTTCTTCGGTTTTTCACTGGCTTCAGCACGGGATAACTGCAAAATCTTTTGCTCAGATGCTGCATCAGGATAATCAATGGTTACATGCAATAAGAAACGATCAAGCTGAGCTTCTGGCAATGGATATGTGCCCTCTTGCTCAATGGGGTTTTGCGTTGCCATCACCAAAAACAAATCGGGCAATGGATAACTGGTACGCCCCACCGTAATTTGTCGCTCTGCCATGGCTTCAAGCAATGCCGCTTGTACTTTGGCTGGCGCACGATTGATTTCATCGGCAAGCATAAGGTTGTGAAATAATGGTCCCTTTTGGAAATGAAAACTACCATCTTGTGGGCGATAGACTTCCACACCTGTCAAATCAGAGGGCAGTAAATCAGGGGTAAACTGAACCCGATGAAAATCACCTTCAATATGTTCAGAAAGCACATGAATGGCTCGCGTCTTGGCAAGCCCTGGTGCACCTTCCACCAATAAATGCCCATCGGCGAGCAAAGCAATCAATAACCGATTCGTTAAATGGGATTGCCCGATAATTTGTTGTTCAATACTGCCCTGTAATGCTGAAAAAACTTGCTTTGCGCTCATGCTTACCCCACGAATAATGTTATGTATATTATATAAGCCGAAGCCAAAGCATATTCAAGAGAAGATGAACGTAAGATGATGTTAAGTTATCTCTTGGATGATAGCATCAAATGTTAAGGCTTGCTGCTCACCTGTATTTAGCTTTTTTAACATAAGTTTATTAGCTTTCATCTCATCTTCGCCAATGGTGACGACAAACCTTGCACCTTCACGGTCTGCCATTTTAAATTGTCGTTTAGCACTTCCGCCACCACAATGAATCACGGATAATCCTGCTTCACGCAGTTTAGCTGCTTGTTGTAAGGCATACCCAGCTACCGCATCACCCAATGCTACTACAGCAACATCAGGTTGCTTAGCTTCTCTATCAGGCAGCAACATTTCCAAACGCTCTATGCCTGCGGCAAAACCAATGGCAGGCGTGGCAGGGCCGCCCAAGGACTCAACCAATCCATCATAACGTCCGCCAGCTAACACTGTGCCTTGCGCGCCCAATTGGTCAGTGATGAATTCAAATGCTGTGCGATTGTAATAATCCAAGCCGCGAACAATGCGTGGATTGATGGTGTATTGAACATTTAATGCGTTTAAGCCTGATTGAAGCCCTGAAAAGTGGGTTTCGCAGCCTTCACACAAATGATTGACCATTTCAGGCGCATCCGTAAGTGCTGCTTGGCAAGTTTTTACTTTACAATCAAGCACCCGCATAGGGTTGCTATCCATGCGTTCATGGCATGTTTCGCACAAAGCATCTTTTTTACGCTGTAAAAATGTAAGCAAAGCTTCACGATAGGATGGGCGGCATGTTGTGCAGCCCAAAGAGTTGATTTCAAGGCGTGTTTGTTCAATACCCAATGTATCTAAGAAACGCTGCGCCATGGCTAAGACTTCTGCATCTTCAACGGCTGCTGATGCCCCAAAAAACTCCGCACCAATTTGCTGAAATTGACGCAAGCGTCCTTTTTGTGGACGTTCTCTGCGAAACATGGGACCCATATAAAACCAACGTTGTGCACCAGCTCTGGTTAAGCCAGCTTGTAAATAAGCACGCACAGCACCCGCCGTACCTTCAGGGCGCAAGCAAATATTGTCGCCACCTTGGTCTTCAAATGCATACATT
>JALUWH010000304.1 GCA_027019685.1 Ghiorsea sp.
GTCATGTAACAGTGGCTGTGAGCGAACGTAGTTAAGGGAGTTCTGGAATGGGACAAAAAGTCAATCCAATTGGTTTCCGAGTTGGTATTACCCGTGGTTGGGAATCAGTTTGGTACGCAGCAGATAAGGATTTTGGTTCACTTCTTCGTGAAGACATCAAAATGCGTAGATATATCAAGGCTAGAATGAAACATGCGGGTGTATCTCGTATCGTGATTGAAAGACCTGCTGGTAAAGTGAAAGTAACTGTGCATACTGCGCGCCCCGGCGTAATTATTGGACGCAAAGGTTCTGAGATTGAAGCCTTGCGCTCTGAGTTATTGCGTCAGTTCGGTCAAGAAGTACAGGTTTATATTGTTGAGATTAGACGCCCTGAGGCAGAGGCTCAATTGGTTGCAGAAAATATTGCTTTCCAATTGGAGCGTCGTGTTGCTTTCCGTCGTGCGATGAAACGTGCGGTGCAAGGCGCTATGCGTATGGGTGCAAAAGGTGTTCGTATCAACTGTTCAGGTCGCTTAGGCGGTGCTGATATTGCTCGCATGGAATGGTATCGTGAAGGTCGTGTGCCTTTGCATACATTGCGTGCTGACATCGATTACGGTGTCGCTGAAGCCAAGACTACTTATGGTATTATTGGCGTTAAGGTTTGGGTATTTAACGGCGAGAAGCTTGGCGTAAGCGAAGCTGCGAACGCATAACGGAGATTATGAGTTATGTTACAACCAAAGAAAGTTCGGTGGCGTAAGCACCATAAAGAGCTTCAACGCATTCGCGGCAAAGCTACTCGTGGTGTTGATTTTAATTTCGGTGATTTTGGAATTAAAGCAATGGAGCCAGGTCGTATTACTGCACGCCAGATTGAGGCTGCTCGTATTACGATGACACGTCATATTAAACGTCAGGGTCGCGTGTGGATTCGCATGTTCCCTGATTTGCCAGTATCTAAGAAGCCTGCTGAAGTTCGTATGGGTAAAGGTAAGGGTTCTCCAGAGTATTGGGTTGCAGCAGTACGTGCAGGCCGCATGCTTTTTGAAATGGACGGTGTTGATGAAACATTGGCTAGGGAAGCTCTTGAGCGTGCAGCTTCTAAGCTTCCTATTCGTACTAAGATTGTTGTGCGTGGAGTTGGGCGATGAAAGCAAAAGACTTGCGTGAATTGAAAGACGCAGAATTGAAAGATAAGATGGATGAATTGGCTGCTGAAGGTATGAAGCTTAGGTTCCAGAAGGCTACTATGCAGTTGAATGCAACAAGCAAAATTACATCGAATCGCCGCGAGATAGCGCGCATTCAGACAATTTTGGCTGAGCGTCGCTAAGAGGGTTATAGAGATGAGTGAAGTAAGTAGTAATAAGCGCACCTTAGAAGGTGTTGTTGTCAGCAATAAAGGTGATAAAACTATTATTGTTGAGGTTGAGCGTCGTTTTTTACATGCACGCTACCGTAAAACAGTGAGTTCACATAAGAAATATATGGCTCACGATGCAGAGAATACTTGTAACATTGGTGATACAGTTCGCATTTCCGAATGCCGCCCATTGTCACGTCGTAAGACTTGGATGATGGATGCTGTTATTACTCGTGCTGAACAACTTTAGGAGTTATTAGATGATTCAGACTGAAACAGTTCTGCAAGTAGCAGATAACTCTGGTGCACGTCGTGTGACATGTATTAAAGTATTGGGCGGTTCTAAGCGTCGTTATGCTAGTGTTGGTGACGTTATCGTGGTTGCAGTGAAGGAAACTATTCCTGGCGGCAAAGTGAAAAAGGGTGAAGTTCAGCGTGCTGTAGTTGTGCGTGTAGCGAAAGAATTCCGTCGTCCAGATGGTAGTTCAATTCGTTTTGATGAAAATGCCGCTGTATTGTTGAATAAACAAGGTGAGCCAATTGGCACGCGTATCTTCGGCCCAGTAACTCGTGAGCTTCGTGCTAAGGGATATATGAAAATTATCTCTCTTGCGCCAGAAGTTCTGTAAAGATAAGAGGATATAAGATGTCTACGAACGTAAATTATCGTATTCGCAGTGGTGATGAAGTTGTGGTCATTACTGGTCGTGATAAAGGTGCCCGAGGTAATGTTACACGTATTTTACCAGAAAAAGGTAAAATCATTGTTGCTAAGGTAAACATGGTTAAGCGTCATACGAAACCAACACAAAACAGCTCTGGTGGTATTGTAGAGCGTGAAGCACCGTTAGAAATCTCTAATGTACAATTTGTATGTCCTAAATGTGACGCAGGCGTTCGTTTGGGTGCTAAAACATTGGAAGATGGTCGTAAAGTTCGCACTTGCCGCAAATGTGGCGAAGTGCTGGATAAGTAGGAGTAGTGCAATGGCACGCTTGAAAGAAGATTATAATAAACGTGTAAAACCTGCTCTCATTAAAGAGTTGGGTTATAAAAACGTCATGGAAGTACCTGCGATTACTAAAATTGTAATCAACATGGGTTGTGGTGAAGCTTCGCAAAACCGCAAGTTGTTGGACGGGGCTTTAACAGATATGTTGGCGCTTTCTGGTCAAAAACCAGTGGTGACTAAAGCCCGTAAATCAATTGCAAACTTTAAGTTGCGTGATGATATGCCAGTAGGCTGTCGTGTAACGCTTCGTGGTGAGCGTATGTGGGAATTTTTTGACCGCTTGGTGAATATTGCACTTCCACGTATCCGAGATTTCCGTGGTGTTAGCCCGAAAGCTTTTGATGGACGTGGTAACTACACTTTGGGTGTAAAAGAGCAAATCATTTTCCCTGAAATTGATTATGATAAAATTGATAAAATTCGTGGTATGGACATTACTATTTGTACTACTGCGAAAACAAATGATGAAGGGCGTGCGCTGTTGAAGCAATTTAGTATGCCTTTCCGTAACTAGAGGAGCTTTTAATGGCAACGAAAGCATTGGTTGTTAAAAGTAACCGTACGCCGAAATTTAAGGTTCGTGGTTATACGCGCTGTCAGTTGTGTGGACGTCCGCATTCTGTATATCGTAAATTTGGTATGTGTCGTATCTGCTTGAGAAAACATGCATTAGCTGGTGAAATTCCAGGCATGAAGAAATCAAGCTGGTAATTGGGTAGGAGATAAGTTTATGATGATGGATCGTATTGCGGACATGTTAACCCGCATCCGTAACGCTCAACAGGCAGGCCTTGAGAAAGTTGAGATGCCAGGTGGTAACACTTTGGTTTCAATAGCTCAAATTCTGAAAGCTGAAGGTTACATTCAAGGTGGCAAGCCTTACAATTACAAGGGTCACCGCTATTTGCGTTTGACGCTTCGTTATGATGATGAAGGACAGCCTGTTATTCGTGAAATTAAACGCGTATCAAAATCAGGTCGTCGTGTTTATGCACCGGCAACAGAATTGCCTCGCGTTCGTAATGGTTATGGTATTGCTGTAATTAGTACTTCACAAGGTCTTATGACTGACAAAGATGCTCGTGCCAAAAACATTGGTGGCGAAGTTCTTTGTACAGTATTTTAGAGGTAGATTGATATGTCTCGTGTAGGTAAACAACCTGTTTCAATTCCATCTGGTGTTGAAGTAAAGGTAAACGCAAACAGTATTACAGTAAAAGGACCAAAAGCTTCAATGGACTCACCATTGTTTGATGGTATTACAGCTGTAGTTGAAGGTAATGAAGTTCAGCTTTCTTGCGCCGACTTTGGTAGCAAGAAAATGAAAGGAAACTTTGGTCTAGCTAGAGCACTATTGGCCAACAATGTGATTGGAGTAAGCAAAGGTTTTGAAAAAACTTTAGAGCTCCGTGGTGTTGGTTACCGTGCCAAGGTTCAAGGTAAAAATCTTGATTTGTCTTTAGGTTTTTCCCACCCAGTTCTTTATCCGATTCCGGAAGGTATTGAAGCTAAGGTTGAGAAATCGAATATTATTATTTCTGGTTATGATAAACAGAAAGTTGGTCAGGTTGCATCGGAAATTCGTGCTTTCCGTCCGCCAGAGCCTTATAAAGGTAAAGGTGTACGTTATGCAGATGAGTATGTGGCAATGAAAGAAGGTAAACGGGCTTAATCAGGCTTGATAGGATAGGAGACGTTTCAAAGTGGCAGTAAAACGTTATGAAAACAATGCAGCCGTGCGCCGTCAAAGACGCGTTCGTGCTAAAGTAAAGGCATCTGGTCGTTTGCGCATCAGTATTTTTCGTTCTTCGAGAAATATTTACGCTCAAATTATTGATGATGCAGCAGGTGCAACACTAGTTTCAGCATCAAGCTTGGATAAAAGTATCGAAAACGGCGGTGGTCGTGAAGGTGCGGAGGCTGTTGGTAAACTTCTAGCAGAACGCGCTGTAGAGAAAAAATTGTCTAACTTGGCTTTTGACCGTGGTTCGTATCCTTATCATGGCCGTGTGCAGGCCTTGGCTGAAGCAGCTCGTGCTGCTGGCTTGAAGTTCTAGGAGATTTGAATGATTAATGCAGAAGAACTTGAGCTAACAGAAAAGCTCGTTCACATTAACCGTGTTGCTAAGGTTGTGGCTGGTGGTCGTCGCTTTGGTTTTGCAGCTTTGATGGTTGTTGGTGATGGTGATGGACACGTTGGTTTTGGCTATGCTAAAGCTAAAGAAGTACCTGAAGCTATCCGTAAAGCAAACGAGATTGCACGCAAGTCTTTGATTTTTGTACCGCGTAAAGATGGTACTATCTTTTATCAAACAACAGGTGTTCAAGATGCATCACGTGTGATGTTAAAACCTGCAACTGAAGGTACTGGTGTAATTGCTGGAGCTGCAGTTCGTGCAGTCATTGAAGCAGTTGGTATTCGTGATATTTTGACTAAGGCTCACGGCTCTCGTAACCCAATCAATGTTGTCCGTGCAACAGTGAATGGTTTGAAAGACCTAGAAAGCCCAGAGCAAGTTGCTGCACGTCGCGGCAAAGCTTCTTAAGTCAGAGGATATATATAATGGCTAAGAAAACTTTTAAAATTCGTCAGATCAAAAGTGGTATCGGATACCCTAAAGATCAAAATGCAACACTTCGTGGGCTAGGCCTTCGTCGTATGCATCAAGTGGTAGAGCTTGAAGACACTGCTTCAACGCGTGGTATGCTAAATAAAGTGCGCCACCTTGTTGTTGAAGTTCAAGAGTCTTAAGAAAAGGATTCGGGGACGAACATGAAATTAAACAATATTCAAGCAAGTGAAGGTCAACGTCGTAACCGTAAGCGTTTAGGTTGCGGTATTGGAACAGGCCATGGTAAAACTGGTGGTCGTGGGCATAAAGGACAAAAATCACGTTCTGGTGGTGGTGTTATGCGCGGCTTTGAAGGTGGTCAAATGTCTTTGATTCGCCGTCTTCCAAAGCGTGGTTTTACACCACTTTCGCGCAATACATTCCAATTGATCAATGTTGGTCAATTGAATTGTTTTGAGGCAGGTTCTACTGTAGATGCAGCAGCTTTGTATGCAGCAGGCCTTATCCGTAATGCGGTTGACCCTGTAAAGCTTTTAGCATCAGGTGATTGTGGAGTAAAAGTTACTGTTTCAGTGACAAAAACATCAGCATCGGCGACTGCTAAAGTCGAAAAAGCTGGTGGTTCTGTAGTGGTTTCGGCCTAACAGATGCAACAACCACAACTGGGAGGTCTTGCCAATATTGGTAAGGCTGGAGAGCTAAAACAACGAATTTTATTCGTCTTGGGTATGTTGATTGTGTATCGTATTGGTGCACATATTCCTGTGCCAGGCATGGATGCACAGGTACTGGCGCAGTTCTTTGAGCAAACATCCAATTCTCTTTTGGGTTTGTTTGATATGTTTTCAGGTGGGGCACTGTCGCGTCTAACCATTTTTGCACTAGGCATTATGCCGTATATTTCGGCGTCGATTATTATGCAGTTGCTGCAAGTGGTTTCTCCTAAGCTTGAACAGTTGAAAAAAGAAGGTGAGGCTGGGCGACGTAAAATCACTCAGTACACCCGTTAT
>JALUWH010000305.1 GCA_027019685.1 Ghiorsea sp.
CATTTGATGAAGGTTTTGAGCTGCTTACCTTATTACAAACAGGTCGCAACCCTCCTATCCCTGTGATTATGTTAGAAGCACCTGGTGATAATTTCTGGGGGCCTTTTTTAAACTCATGGGTACGCCGTTTGGTGGATGATGGTTTGATAAGCCATGAAGACACTCAGCTTATATATCATACCGATGATGCCCATAAAGCAGTACAACATATTGAAAAATACTATACCAATTACCATAGCTTCCGTTATGTGGGTAAATACGTCTTACTTCGCATCAACAACCCGCTTTCTGATGACGCATTAAAACGCTTAAATGCTGAGTTCTCTGATGTGTTACATGATGGTGCGATTGAACAAGTCTTTCATTGGCCTGACAATGATGATGCTTGTTATGCTCACTATCCTAGATTACGTTTAAAACTGAAACACCACCGCATGAATGTCTTGCCTCAACTTATCCAACGTATGAATGCTTTATACCTTCAAGATCATGAATAATCTGGAATATTAAGCAAAGATTCAGCCTGCTCTAAAACAAAGCTTTTAAATGCTTCAGGGATGGCAGCGAAGCGCTTACCTTCTCGATATACAATATGCCATTGCCGACGAATTGGAAAATCTTCAACCTCAAGCACAACCAAACGTTTGAGTGTTAATTCCATTTCAATGGTGTGTAATGATACAATGCCCAAACCAAGCTCAGCCATCACAGCTTGTTTAATCGCTTCAGAACGATTCATTTCCATACCCGCAATCAATTCCAAACCATGTTGTTCAAAAAAGCGTTCAACAGCAATACGTGTTCCAGATGCTGATTCACGAACAATAAAGGGCTCACCTGCCAAGTCTTGCAATAATATAGGTTGCTGATGCACCAAGGGGTGTGAAGGAGCTGCAATCACTACCAAGGGGTTATCCATAAAAGGAATACCCTTCAAGTGATGTCCTGCAGGTGGTTTACCCATGATTGCCATATCTGTGTGGTTATTTTCCACAGCTTCGACCAAACCAGAGCGGTTGGTCACATCTAAGGTGATTTCTGCCTTTGGATGTTTGTGTTTAAATGCAGCAATAATTTGTGGTGCAAAATAGTTGGCAGTTGAAGCCATGGTCAAATGAAGCTTGCCACGCTCCATGCCTTTGAGTTCATCAAGCATAAGTTTGGCTTCATTCACTTGTTGCGCAATAGATTCCGCATACGTCAACAGTTCTTGCCCTGCTTCGGTTAAAGCCACCCGTTTACCAACGCGCTCAAACAGCGGCAAACCAACAAATTCTTCCAGTTGTTTCACTTGCATAGAAATTGCAGGCTGCGTCAAAAATAGTACCTTAGCTGCAATCGTATAACTTTGATGTTCAGCTACCGTTGCAAATATCTTAAGTTGTTTAAGTGTGAATGCCATGGCAGCATAATATAAGAAAAACTTATACTTGTCATTATGAGCTTTGATTGTACATGATACTTGCCCTGTGTACAATTCGCCTTGTCGGAGGGAGCATTTCTCCGAAGCATTTAAATTTCTGGAGGATTCCTCAATGGATCAATCGAATCGTTACGCTGACTTAAGCCTTAAAGAAGAAGACTTAATTGCAGGCGGCAAGCATATGCTTGTTGCATATAAACTTATGCCTGCTGAAGGCTATGGCTTCTTGGAAGTGGCTGCGCATATTGCTGCAGAATCTTCTACAGGAACAAACGTTGAAGTATCAACGACTGATGATTTTACACGTGGTGTAGATGCCTTGGTATATGACATTGATGAAACAGCATTTGCTGATGGCAACAATGTAACTGGTGGCGGCTTGATGAAAGTTGCTTATCCTGTTGAATTGTTTGACCCAAATATCACAGACGGAACATTCAATATTTCACATATGTGGTCTTTAATTCTTGGTAACAACCAAGGCATGGGTGACCATGTTGGTTTACGTATGTTGGATTTCATGGTGCCTGAATGCATGATGACAAAATTTGATGGTCCAAGCACGGGCATTGCTGATTTGTGGAAAGTATTAGGCCGCCCTGAAGTGGACGGTGGTTATATTGCTGGTACAATTATCAAACCTAAATTGGGCTTGCGTCCTGAGCCATTTGCCAAAGCTTGTTATGATTTCTGGTTGGGTGGTGATTTCATCAAAAATGATGAGCCTCAAGCCAACCAACCATTCTGCCCAATGAAAGTTGTGATTCCTAAAGTGGCTGAAGCCATGGACAGAGCACAACAAGAAACTGGCGAAGCCAAGCTTTTCTCTGCCAATGCAACGGCTGATTTCCATGAAGAATGTATTGCACGTGGTGAATATATTTTGGGTGAATTTGCAAAATATGGCAATGAAAAACATGTTGCATTCTTGATTGATGGCTTTGTAACAGGACCTGCTGGTGTAACAACTGCTCGTCGTGCATTCCCTGATACTTTCTTGCATTTCCATCGCGCTGGCCATGGTGCATTGACTTCATATAAATCACCTATGGGCATGGATCCATTATGCTACATGAAACTGGTTCGTATGATGGGTGCATCAGGTATGCATACAGGAACTATGGGTTATGGCAAAATGGAAGGTCATGGCGGCGAAACAGTTCTTGCTTATATGCTTGAACGCGATGAGTGCATGGGTCATTACTTCAACCAAAAATGGTATGGCATGAAACCAACTGCGCCAATTATTTCTGGTGGTATGAATGCTCTACGTCTTCCAGGTTTCTTCGAAAACTTGGGTCATGGTAATGTAATTAACACTTGTGGTGGTGGTGCATTCGGTCATATCGATAGCCCTGCTGCTGGTGGTAAATCATTGGGTCAAGCTTATGATTGCTGGAAAGCTGGTGCTGATCCTATTGAATACGCGAAAACGCATAACGAGTTTGCACGCGCATTTGAATCATTCCCAGGCGATGCTGATAAAGTATACGGCGAAGACTGGCGTGAAAAAATCGGCGCTCATAAATAAGCATCGACTTTTAAGTCGCACTTTAAGAAGGCATTCACGCAAGTGGATGCCTTTTTTATACCCCTTACAATAAACATCAAAAAATCTTATTGTTTTCATAAGAAATATAAGCATGTTTTTTTCTCATTCAGGACTATACTTACGCATTACGAATGATGGACTACAAGTTTAGGAGAAACCTTTACCATGGACGACACAACACAATATACAATTAAAGAAAAACCATTCTACCAAGCACAAGACGATGAAGTAGAACTTTACGAAGCAGCTTACGCTGCGCGACTTCCTGTCATGGTTAAAGGTCCAACGGGTTGTGGTAAATCTCGTTTTATTGAATACATGGCTTGGAAGCTTGGCAGACCATTAATCACTGTAGCTTGTAATGAAGATATGACAGCATCGGATTTGGTAGGCCGTTATCTATTGGATGCCAACGGCACACGCTGGTTGGATGGTCCCTTAACTGTTGCAGCGCGCATTGGTGCTATTTGTTATTTGGATGAAATCGTAGAAGCACGCCAAGATACCACTGTGGTGATTCACCCATTAACTGACCATAGACGCACCTTACCTTTGGATAAAAAAGGTGAATTACTTGAAGCCCATGAAGATTTCCAATTGGTCATTTCTTACAACCCTGGCTACCAATCCTTGATGAAAGATTTGAAGCAATCGACCAAACAACGTTTTACAGGCTTTGAGTTTGATTACCCATCTGAAGCGACTGAAACATCGATTGTTGAAAAAGAAACGGGCATCGATCATGAACTAGCCACCAAGTTGGTCAAAATTGGTACGGCAGCTCGCAACCTTAAAGGACACGGTTTAGATGAAGGTATTTCCACCCGTCTATTAACCTATGCTGCAACATTGATTAAAGGTGGTATTGAGCCCAAAGCCGCTTGCCGCATGGCATTGGTTCGCCCGATCACTGATGACGCTGACATTCGTGTCACTCTAGATCATGCGATTGATACGATTTTTGCGTAACGGCATTCTAAATGATTGATGAAACCAAAGAACGCTCTGCAAGGTCAAAAGCTTATTGGGAGCAATTGAACTGCCGTTTCCCTGCTGCTAATGAGGTATTTGATGAGTGTATTCTTGAAGCCAAAGCCTTACTCTCAGAAGAAGGTGTAGATGCCTACATCGAAAATGCGCGTTTCATTGGTAAAATGGGGCGTGGTGTTGAGCCATTGCTTATTTATTTGGAAGAAGCGCCTACCGTGGCATCCATTGTCGGCGAAGAAATCTTGCCTGAAATTAAAGACTTTTGCCTGTTTTTATCGACCAATACGAACTTCAAAGCCATTGTTCCCTTCTTGCAAACCTTAGGAGCTGTAAGCAAACGCTTGCATAGCTATGAGCAACTGCATCATTATTTTGAGATACTCAAAGATATGTTGGAGGAAACAACTGCATCCGTGCATGGGCATCATAAAACATTCCCAAGCCCCGGGTTACCCTTATTGCTTGAGCAATCGCCACGCTTGCTTAGAGCCCTTAGCCTTGAAGGGTATAAGAACTGGATTGATTACGGTGTGAAGTATTATAATAAACACCCTGAACGCCAAAAAGATTATTTCAGCCTGCAATCCCCTGATGCTGTGGCTGTGATGCAACGCGAGCGACATGGCACATTACTGATTGATCACGAGCGCCAATTGGATTTGTACCTACGTGGGCTTTGGCAAGATAGCGATTATTTAGTGCCCTATTCACTGGCTTTTGATGAGTTGCGTAAACCCATGCCTTATTATGATCATATGGGCATTCGTTTACCTGATGTGTATGATGATTTTAATGGCGTATCGGGTATCAATCGTTACCGAGCCACTTTAGCGCATATTGCCGCGCATAGGCGCTGGAGTAGCAAGGTGATTGTGGATAACTGGAGCCCTTTTCAGCGTGTTGCTGTTGAATTGTTTGAAGATTCACGCGTGGAATATTTGGCAATGCAACAGTTCCCGGGTTTAAGAAAGTTATTTTTACCTTTGCATCCCATACCCGACCAAGAAGATTTGAAACGCACAGATGTATCATTGATTCGTTTGCGTTTAGCATTGGTTTCACGCGCTATTCTTGACCCTGATTTTATATTGCATGATGAAGTGCTGAATAGTTTTGTGCAGCGCTTTTTTGAAGCCATGAAAGAAGGTGAATCGAGCACACCAGAAATGGCAGACCTCGCATTGTCCTTTATTGCAAAAACACGCCGCCAGGCAGACTTATCACCCAATATTTATTTTGATAATACTGAAATAGATTACCGCGATGATAACCGTGCATTATGGATTTATATTGAGCAAGGTGATGAAGAAGAGGATACCTTTGAGCATTTAGAAGAGCAAAAGCAGCAAGATGATGTGAATGCGCTACCACCGAGGCATTATCACGAATGGGACTATAATTCACAACACTATCGCCCTGATTGGGTGAGCGTGTATGAAGCTATTCACCCCAGTGGTGATGCCAATGTCATTGATAAGATTCTTGAAAAACATGGTGCGCTTGCCAAACGTCTTAAAGCCATCCTTGATGCTTTAAAACCACAGCAAAAAGTACGCATTCGCTATCAAGAAGAAGGTTCTGAGCTTGATTTAGATGTAGCGATTCGCTCATTGATTGACTTAAAAAGTGGTTCGCAGCCTGATATGCGCATTAATATGAGCCATAAAAATGATGGTCGTGATATTGCAGTGATGTTGGTTTTGGATTTATCACAATCCTTAAATGAAAAAGCCAAAGGCAGCCAACAAACCATTCTTGAGCTTTCTCAAGAGGCAGTCACATTACTTGCTTGGACGATTGAACAGCTGGGTGACAAATTTGCTATTGGCGGCTTTAGCTCCAATACACGTCATGATGTTCGTTATTCACACATCAAAGGCTTTGGCGAACACTTTGATACCGAGGTGAAACGCCGCTTAGCCGCCATGGAAGCTAAATATTCAACGCGTATGGGTG
>JALUWH010000306.1 GCA_027019685.1 Ghiorsea sp.
ATGCCGAGAAAACTTTAAAGGCTATGGAGTTGGGTGCATTTGATTATATTCTTAAACCTGCTGATACGGTTGCAGATAAAAAGGTATATTTACAAAATAAACTATTACCTAAAATTAAACAGGCTAGAAGCTTAAAATCAGTATCTAAGCGTGTGCATGTTCCTATGAAGGCTGTACCAAAAGCAACAAACGTAACGCCACCTTCAAAAACATTCATTAAAACAACACATGGTGCATTTAAAGCAGATGTGGTTGCCATTGGTTCAAGCACAGGAGGACCTGCTGCCTTACAAGAGGTATTAAGTCAGCTTCCTGAAAATTTTTCAGTACCTATTGTGGTGACTCAGCATATGCCAAAATCTTTTATTTCATCACTTGCGGCACGGTTGAATCAAAGCAGCCCATTGGTTTGTCGTGTGGCAGAACAAGGGGAAGTGTTGCAAGTAGGTCATGTTTACTTGGCTCCTGGTGATGTGCATATGAAAATCGCACAGCGAGGCTCTTCTTTAGTCGCACAGTTAGAGGAGGGGGTACGCGTCAACCATGCCATTCCATCGGTGGATGTAACTTATGAATCATTGGTTGCGCTATCACCAACAGTGAAAACATTGGCTGTGGTTTTGACAGGTATGGGTAATGATGGTGCTAAAGGAGCTAAGCTATTGTCAGAAAAAGGTAATCGTGTGCTTGTTCAAAATGAAGAAAGCAGTGTGGTGTGGGGCATGGCAGGTAAAACTTTTCGCAATGGTGCTGCTGATGAAGTGCTGCCTTTAGCTGCAATACCTCAAGCTTTGCTAAAGTATGTGTCTTAAAATAAAATCTGCAGGAGGTCGGTGGTGAAAGAGCATAAGTTTACATGGTTCCGTGAGTTCTTAGAGCGAAAAAGCGGTATTGTGATTAACCAAAGTAAGGCATATCTTGTTAAATCAAGGCTACAGAAATTAGTGGAAAAATATGGTGTGGTCGATTTGAATGCGCTTATTCTGAAGATAAAACAGCAGGAAAATTCAGTGCTTGCAGATGAAGCGATTGATTTGATGACCACCAATGAAACTTTATTCTTTCGGGATGGTTACCCCTTTGTTGCATTACAAGAGCATGTTTTTCCTGAAATTAACCAAAATAAAGGCACAAGCGCACCTATCAATATATGGTCTGCGGCTTCATCTCGAGGTCAGGAGGCATATTCGATAGCCATGACAGCTTGTGAAGCTATGCCTAATGCTAGGCAACGGGTAAAAATAGTAGGCACAGATTTATCTGCGGAATCGGTCGCTTTTGCACAAAAGGGTGCATATTCGGATATTGAAGTGAAGCGTGGTGTTTCTATGCCTAGGTTAAATAAATTTTTTCGACCAGTTGGATCATCGTGGGTGGTGAATGATGATTTAAGAGCAATGGTAAGTTTTCATGAAGGAAACCTAGTGTCAGACACATTGGTGACACAAATGCGCCGTTTTGGTGTGTTTGATGTTGTATTTTTGCGTAATGTATTGATTTATTTCAGTATTGAAGAGCGCAAACGTGTTATTGACCGTATTGCAAGAACCATGCATAAAGGTGGTTACCTTATTACAGGTGCCGCAGATTTACCTGAAGGGAATACATCCAAGTGGGAACGTGTTGATGTTCAGCGGCAAAGAATTTGGCGTTTATGCTGATGGTTGTTGCGTTTGGGGAAGTAGGCTGTCGATATAGGCTTCTGCATTAAAAGGCATCAAATCTTCCAAGCTTTCGCCCACACCAATATAACGAACAGGTAACTTAAACTTATCACATAATTGCAATACCACGCCACCTTTGCCTGTACCATCAAGTTTGGTGACAATTAAACCCGTGGTATGAATGATTTCACGGAATTTTTCGACCTGTACAATGGCATTTTGACCTGTGCCACCATCCACCACATGCCAAACTTCATGTGGCGCACCATCCAAAGCTTTGCCAATCACGCGATATACCTTTGCCAATTCATTCATCAGGCTGGTATCGGTTTGTACACGACCTGCCGTATCAATAATAATTACATCATAATTCTTAGCTATGCCGCGTGAGATGGTATCAAAAGCGACCGATGCAGGATCTGCGCCTTCGGCTTGTTTGACAATATCTGCACCAGCACGCTCAACCCATACTGCCAACTGCTCTACAGCCGCTGCTCTAAAAGTATCAGCAGCACCAATCAGCACCTTTTTACCTTGGTCTGCATACATATTGGCAAGTTTACCAATGGTGGTGGTTTTGCCCGTGCCATTCACGCCAGCAACCAAGAGTACAAAAGGTTTAGCATCTTTAATTGCGTTACCTGTGACCAGTGTGGCTTGCATATTATCTTTTAATGATTGCATGGGCTGCTTTGATTTTTTTGCTTTTTCAACCAAGTCCATCGCCAATTGTGCGCCGCAATCTGCCATGATTAAGGCATCTTCAATATCTTGCCATTGGCTTTCACTTAATTTTTCTTTGGGTTCACTGGGGAATAAACCACCAATACTTTCACGGGTTTTGCTTAACCCTTTGCTAAGACGACTAAAAAATGACATATATACACCCTCAAAACGATAACCATCGCATGATTGTGATTTAGCTTACATTTTGCAAGTTTAATCATTGATGAGAGGCATCAATCAGGGTGGTCGGGGTCATTATCTTGGTTGTTGGGTTTGCCATCACCATCACGGTCATCATCTTCATCGTCGGGGATACCATCGTGATCTATATCCTCGTTAGGATTTGCGTTATCGCCTGTACCCTGACCATTTCCATTGGTTCCACCGCCAGCATTACCACCACCATTATTTCCAGCAGGTGGGGTGACTACAGGGGGATTCGGGTCAATTACGGTGACAGGCATAGTTGCTGTCACCAATGTGGCATAAGGGTCGCTTACGCTGACGGACACATTGTAAGTGCCTGCTGCAAGTTGTACCAAAGGTTTAGCACCTGTTGCTGTGCCAAAAGCTCCGCTCCACAGATACGTATAGGCTGTACCGTAGGGGTCTTGCGGCCCAGTAATATCAAGCTGCACATCACAGATGCCGCCCGTGCAACCAATTACTGAATAATTATCCGTGACATTGGGTGTCACAGGTTTTACAGGACCGATGACGGGAAACACCTTGCCTGGACCATAAGGGGTATGTCTGTGAAACGGCAATGACACATCTTCAGATGCTGGTTCTCCTGAAAAAGCAGGGGAGGGAGTCAAACCTTCTGCATAAGCAAATGATGCACCTGGAGGGTATGGTGATATGAATGTAAAACCAGAAAGTAAACCACTAGGAACAAGAAGTTGAGCATTATTTTTATCAGGATATGTTGCCCATGAAACAAACAGTGTTTCTGGAGCATAAGAAAAATTAGGGAAATATTGATCCCTTAAAGGGTCAGTAACTGTAGGATATTCTCCTATTCCCCAAGGAGATGTTGCAGTATTAGGTATAACGCCATCTACTGCTGGCAATTTTATATCAAAGCCCCAAACACTTTGCATGCTTGAAGGGGAAGACAACAAAGAATAGCTATATTGATAACCTTGTGGAACTTTTGTGATGTTTGACGTTATATTGAGGGTAAATTCATCTGCTGTATGTATGGGGTTACCTGTCTTGTCAAACAACCCTGGAAGGATTACTGCATAAGCCTGACTTGAAGCAAACAACCCCAATATGAGTATCAACTTTATTAAATTTACCATCATGTTCTCCCTACCAAAAGTAAATGTGCCAATGTCTGTTGGCTCCAGAACCATGCTCTTCTCCAAACACCAGTTTCTTAAGCCATTTTTTCTTATATAGTAGTCGGTTAATATTTTTCTCAACCGTCTCATTTGCAGAAGTGTTTGCTGTATCATAAAGACGTATATCTAAGTCTATTCCCCTCCTATGGAGACTATGAGAGCCAGACCAGTTACCCTTCACATCAAACTTTCCACCAAAGGGCAAGCTCGCATCATTTATATAAAGCCCAGCACCATAGCTTAATGAGTAAAGCGTCATGAGATAACTCATGGTATTGTTTGTTTTTAGTGTTACCCAGTGGTTATTGTCTGGTGTTGTGGGATTACCTTTATTATTTGGGCCATGATGAGCGACTGTGCCACCAATAGCTACATGCGGTGAAGGAACTTGTAGCCAAGATAGCCCAAATATCTGTGCAGTTATGGGTGGAGATACAACATTTGCGCTACAGCCTTGGAAGTCAACTTTTGCCCTAACTTTATCTTGAGCCGAAAATTCTGTGGCTGTGTATGTTGCTGTGTATAAGCCTTGACCTTTATCCGCAACTTTTGAAATTGCCCCCAAAGGTCGAGTTGAAGTGGCAACGGTTGAAGCATCATGATTATGGCCACCGAACTTTGTCGATACCCTTTCAACTGTAAGGGAAATGTTAGCTCCTACTACAGGGAGTCCGCTAGAGTCTTGTACATTAATGTTAAGCGGAGTGCTTCTTGCAGATAATTTTTGAAAACGTCTGCATTTTGGATTCTTAGCATCGGGACACCAATGTATATTTGGTTCAATAGATGTTTTTGTAGGAACGACAGTCACATTCAACCCACCTGCAATCACATTTGCTGTAGCTGTTGCGTTAGCCGTATATCCTGCGGCTGTGGTGACGCTTGCAGTAAAGTTTAGCGTGCTCCCTGGTGTGCTTGCGCCCGAATACCCATTAGGAAGCCCAAAATCGGCAAAGGTGAGTGTAGCTGTTTTACCTGTAAAGGCTGCCGATGCAGTTGTTCCATTCGGGAAAGTTAAAGTTACTGTGCCACCATTGGGTGTGGGGTCGTTGGATGTGACGGTAATCTTTCCTGTTTCAGTATCGCAAGGTGTAAGTGATGGTTTACCAAGATTTATCGAAATTTTAGGCGTTGGGTTAGCTATGGTAAATTGATGTGTTGCTATTGCAATAACTGGACCAATAGCTCTCCCCCAACTAAGATACCAGCCAACGTAATAACAACCTGCAGCATACGTATCTTGAATAAAAACTGATGCTGTATGCACACTTCCTGGCTGCATGCCAGAGGTGTTTATAGGCACTGAAAAATTAAGCGTTTTACCCAAATCAGAGCTTGGATTAATTCCTCTGCTGTATCCCACTAATCCTATTTGACCTCTATCTACACCATCAATAGAATAATGAAGCGTGGCATGTTCACCACTCCAAAATATCCAGTCCCAATAGCTTGGTGAGAATACGGGTGGTGCAATTGAATAAAACCCACAATCTCTACTCGCATTACTAGGCACAGTATCTATTAACAAAACATAATTTCCTGTTATATTAAACGCAGTATTGGGTGCAACAACTGTTGGTGGAGATGGTATGATATTTACTTGACCTGTAGAGGCATAAGTGTTCCCTTGAAAAAAACATAACATTGACGACAATATAATAATACGCAGTAAAAACAACATCAGTTTCCCCCTCCTCGCAAAACAACTCGGATATGGCATGTTAGTTGCGGGGGGGGGGTGAAAGTCAAGTGCTTTTATATTGCTCAATTAGGCTTGGTGGAGCAAACACCAGCTAAAAACATAGGAATTTTTAGTTGTGTGATTAGGTTGTTGCCATGCTTTCAACTATAGATTTTAAACTGGCTATCATTGATTTGGATAACACCTTATATGCTGCGAGAAATCGGGGACAGGAGAAATCGGGGACAGTATACTTATTTAAAATTATCATGCTCAATTTCTAGCACTTTTTAATGCTATCAAGCAAGGAAAAGACAAAAAGAGTATACTGTCCCTGATTCCCTCAAGTCTAATCATTGATGAGAGGCATCAATCAGGGTGGTCGGGGTCATTATCTTGGTTGTTGGGTTTGCCATCACCATCACGGTCATCATCTTCATCGT
>JALUWH010000307.1 GCA_027019685.1 Ghiorsea sp.
CCCGAAGAAGCGAAACCAGAAGGTTACCATCGCTATTATCATATTGCAGAAAAGCCTGGATATTCGGGTGTTGCCCTGTATTCCAAGGTTGAACCCGATGCTGTGCATATTGGCTTAGGCTCGATTGACCCTGATGTGGATTGGAGCGATATGGATTTTGAAGGTCGCTTTGTCATGGCTGACTTTGGCAAGATAAGCATTATGAGCGTGTATTTTCCTTCTGGCTCAAGCTCGGATGAGCGCCAAGCCATCAAAATGAGCTTTTTAGAGCGTTTTCTGCCATTGTTTAACCGCCTGAAAGATGAAGGACGCGAACTTATTCTTTGTGCGGATGTAAATATCTGTCACAAAGAAATTGATTTGAAAAACTGGCGTGGTAATCGTAAAAATTCAGGCTTTTTACCCGAAGAGCGCGCATGGATGGATGCATTAATCGATGAAAGCGGTTTTGTGGACACATTCAGAACGCTATACCCAGAAAAAGAACAATATTCGTGGTGGTCCAATCGCGGGCAAGCTAGAGCCAACAACGTGGGCTGGCGCATTGATTATCATATCGCCACACCTGAAATCGCTAAAAAGTTTGAGAAGATTGAAGTTTATACGGATTCTTGGTTTTCAGACCATGCGCCCGTATTGGCAACGCTTAAAGATTAATGCCTGAACAAAATAACACCCCACCCTATCGGGCACCCCTCTTCAAAGAGGGGAATAACAACGCAGGCAATGCACGTCATTCCCCTTCAAGTTTGAAGGGGTGGCAGCCAACGGCTGACGGGGTAGATGCCTTCTTCATCAATGGGCACAAGATTCTAAAGCGTTATACAGCTAATCTACCCCGTAATTCCAAACTCAAAGATAAAGCCAAAGCTTTGCGTAAAGCTGGTGTGTTATCTGAAGTGTTATTCTGGCAACAGGTACACCATAAAAAATTTCATGGCATTGATTTTGATAGGCAATGTATCATTGGTCATTATATTGTAGATTTTTATGTTAAAGCATTAAGCTTAGTCATTGAAATAGACGGACAAAGCCATCAAGCCAAAGGTGCGTATGATGAAGAAAGGCAAGGTTATTTGAAAGGTTTGGGGCTGATTGTGTACCGTGTGGATGATAAAGATGTTAAGCAAAACATCAGTGCTGTGATGCAACAGCTTGAGGATTTTATCGTGATTACTTATGCTGTTTAATCGTATATGGACTGGCACACCCCGCCCTTTGGGCACCCCTCTAGTTAGAGGGGAATTAGAAAGGTGCATATATGCCTGAACTTCCCGAAGTTGAAACCGTTATTGCAGGGTTAAAGCCGCAGATTACAGGCGCGAAGCTGGTGTCTGTATCTAATAGTGGGAAAAACCTACGCTATCCCCTGCCCAACTTTTCAATATTGCTACAACAACATATTCAAAGCGTAGAGCGCCGCGCTAAGTATTTACTGTTTCATTTTGAGAACGGACAAACCCTGATTTGGCATTTGGGCATGACAGGGCAATTTCATGTACTTGCTCAGCATCAGGCTAAAACCAAACATGAACATGTCACGCTAGCTTTTACCGATGGCAATACACTGCGCTATAGAGACACGCGCCGCTTTGGTTATGCAGGCTTGTGTCGTACCAATGATTTAGACCAACATCCTTGGTTCGCTAAATTGGGTGTAGAGCCACTTTTAGATGATTTCAGCGATGATTACCTGCAAAACATACTAAAAACACGTAAAACTAGTATTAAACAAGCCATCATGGATAATCATGTGGTGGTCGGAGTGGGTAATATTTATGCATCAGAAAGTTTATTTCGCGCTGGTATTAACCCAACACAAGTGGCGAACAGCCTGAAACCCAAACAATACGCATTATTAGTCCAACATATTAAAACTGTGCTTGCAGAAGCCATTGAAGCTGGTGGCAGCACCATCAGCGATTTTGTCAAAGCCGATGGTAAACCTGGTTATTTTGCGCATAGCTTTCAAGTCTATGGGCGCGATAAACAACCTTGTTTGGTTTGTAAAAAGCCGATTGAAAAGATTGTACTTGGCGGCAGAGCATCCTTCTTTTGCCCTCACTGCCAACCTTTCAAATGAATATAAATACGATGTCACCCCGAACGAAGTTGAGGGGTCTTATATGCAAAGATGCCTCCACTACGGTCGGCATGACAAGCACGTAACCCTAATATGTGGATTAAACCGCCCCGCCCTTTGAGTGAATTGCCTGCTGAACCTGGCATTTATCAAATGTTGGATGAGAAACGCAAGGTGTTATACGTGGGCAAAGCAAGAAACTTACGCAAACGTGTAAGCTCTTACTTTCAACGGCGACCCGATGCTTTGCGTACTCAAGCTATGGTAGTCCTGATTCGAGATATTGAATTTAATATCACGCCATCCGAAGCCGATGCCTTGGTGCTAGAACACAACCTTATTAAACAAATCAAACCACGATACAATGTGTTGCTTAAAGATTCCAAGTCTTACCCTTATATCTTGCTGCGTGATGAAAAGTTTCCGCGCTTACAAATGTATAGAGGTGACAGAAAGCTTGCTGGTGAATACTTTGGCCCTTTCCCCAATGCAGGTGCGGTGCACACCACGATTCATTTGATGCAAAAAGCTTTCCAGCTTAGAGATTGTGAAGATGCCACTTTTCGCAATCGCTCACGCCCATGTATGCAATATCAAATCGGGCGTTGTTCAGCACCCTGTGTAGGTATGGTAAGTGAAGATGAATATCAACAGCAAGCCGCCGATGCGCGTTCTTTCCTTAAAGGGCAAGACCAAGCCTTAGTGCAAGGTTGGCAACAACACATGCTTGAAGCCGCAGAAAAGAAACATTTTGAACTAGCAGCGGTATTACGTGACAGGATTGCCGCTCTGCGCACCATTTTTGCCAATGCAGAACAAAGTGATTTGCCCGAACATGCTGATGTACTCGCCATTATTCGGCAAAGCCAAGGGGTGATGGCAGCCGTCGGTGTACGCCGTGGTGGACGTGATTTAGGAGTACATACCATTAAAGTTAATCAGGCATTGGATGCTGATGATATTGAAGTATTACAATCACTCATCATTGAACGCTACCGACAAGAAACCCCTCCAAAACATATCTTACTGGCATGCGATGAAAGCCAGCGCACCCCATTGCAACATATCTTTAAGCTGCTTTATCCAACGCTAAAAATTCACCTCTACTTTCCCAAACGAGGTGCTCGTTTTGAATGGCTAAACCAGGTCATCAGCAGTGCTACGGAAACCTTAGCTGCCCGCAGCGGGCACAATCAAGAAGCTGCATTTAAAGCATTGCAAACCATGTTAGGGCTTCAAGAAACACCTGAATTGATTGCCGCCGTCGATAATGCACATTTGGGTGGCAAACAAATGTTATCCGCTATTGTTTATGCTGATAGTAATGGTGCGCGCAAGGATTTGTATCGTAAATACAAGCTGGATGATGCAGATAAAGCTAACCCCATACTGCATGGCGATGATTATGCAGGCATGACACAAGTATTAACGCGTTTTTTTAGCGCAATCCAAAACAAAGACATGCCCAAACCTGATATTTTATTGATTGATGGTGGTAAAGGGCAACTCAAAGCCGCCTTAGAAGCTTACCAAAACTTTGACCTTGATATCAAGTTGCTCGCTGTCGCCAAAGGTGATAAACGCAAAACAGGTGAGGAGACTTTATGGGCGGGATGGGATGATGCACCTTCTCAACTCAAACAAGGTCTCAAACCCGGGCAACATGATGCTTGCTTACTTTTGATTGCTAGAATCCGCGATGAAGCACATCGTTTTGCCAGTAAATATTTACAAAAACGGCGCAAAAAAGCTGTATTTAACTCTAGTTTGGATGGCATTGAAGGCATTGGCACAAAAAAACGTACTGCCCTGCTTCAACATTTTGGTGGTATTGCAGGTGTTAAAAAAGCATCTCGGGAACAATTACAAGAAGTACAAGGCATTTCCACATCATTAGCTGAGCGTATTTTCACTGCCTTACATCGTTAAGGGTTTAAAAAGTCCTCACAAGCTGCGATTACATACTCGGGCAAAATATTCATCATACATGGATGCCCTTGCACATCACACTCTCGCTGCAAACATGGGCTACACTTAGCAGGATAATACAAGACTTGAACTTTAGGACCAGACGGGGACGTTCGATCAGGGTTGGTTGCACCAAACATGGTCACTGTTGAAATCCCCAAACCTGCTGCCACATGCATCAAACCTGAATCATTGCACAACATCAATTTTGCAAGTGAGACCAAAGATAAAGCTTGGCTTAATGAGGTTTCACCAGCTGCATTCCAATGTTTACCTTGTACATCTTTAAGGCATTGTACTGCAATATCACGCTCTGCATCTGTACCAAGCACCACAATATGCCAGCCTTGCTCTGACAGCTTTTTTAAAACAACCGCATAAGACTCCGCAGGGTACCTTTTTGCCCCACCAAACTGAGCACCTGGCGCTACACAAACCACTTTATTAGCATCCAAACCTTGGCTTACCAATAAAGACTCAGCCTTGCTTTGAGCATCATCTGGTGCGACTAATTCAACACCATTAAAAGATGTTTGTAGACCGAATTGTTGCAATAAATCTAAATAATAAAACAAATGGTGCTGTGTGATTAAATCAACCTGCGGCTTATAACCGTGTGTCAGTAACAGGCTACGACCATCCTTGCGAAAACCTACCCGCTGTTTTGCCCCAGAACGCCAAGCCTGCCAAGCAGAGCGAAAGCTATTGGGAAACAAAAAAAGCATATCAGCATGTTGCGGCAAAGTTTCAGTATATCCTATTTGTGCATGTTCTAAATGGAGAAAAGGTAACAACTCCGTTAACCAGCCTCGACCATAAACAAGTATTTCCGCATCTTGAAACTGCGTGGTGATGGTGCGCAGTGCAGGTTGCGCTAAAATAACATCACCCAACCAGTTGGGTGGCATCAAGACTATTTTCTTTCTCTCAGACATTATGACTTATGTTTACAAACAAAAAGCATTTCTTTTTTTAACAATAACCATGAAAAATTCGGGCGTACAATAGATTCATCAATAACATCAAAGTGACGTAATAGCGTGTTCTTAAAACCATGGTATGTATAACTATATAAACGATTAAACTGTGGTAGTGCTGGAAAAAAACGTGCCAAGAAATAATGCAGCCGTGCTAACCATGAAGGCCAAGTATCCATGCTAACGATGAAATAACCGTCTCGTTTCATCATTTCACGCACTTTATGAAGTACTAATTCTGGATTATGCACATCACTCAAAGTATCTAAACATAAAATCAAATCAGATGTATGTTGAAAGCCCTCTATATTTTCAGCCATCACTGGAAAATATGTTGCTTTCTCTGGCATCACACCTGGAAAAAGTTTTCTGTAATCATTAATCAATGGATCGATATATGTTTGCTGACCTTTTTCCAAATATTGCGCTGCACAAACTGGACCAGATCCAATTTCTAAAATTTGCATGGGTTCTTCTAACTTATCAGCCCATGGCTTAATCAGTGGCAAGTAGTATCGCCGTGTAAAGACCTGCCTTGTTTTCAAGGCTTTCTCATTGTTCCAAACATGAAAAACACGCTTTTGATAAATCATCCAAAGCTGTTTACTCACAGCAGTATAAACAGCACGATGCTTTCGCTGCTGTCTTATTGGTTTTACATCAATCAAACTAGAGTTTTCCATACAAACAGAACCCTAAACAACCATGTGGCAATAATCACCTGATTTCTTCAATAAAACTTCATGACAAAAGTATGCTCTCCATGCAAGCTTTCGGGTTATGAACCCACCTTTGCATACATCATCAAACCTAAATATAGATGAAACATTTCACCTGTTAACATTAGCGCATGCACAAGCCGCCAAAGGTGAAAATAGTTTACATGTTTCATGTCCTAAACTTGATACAAGTCACGTAGAGGTGAAACCTACATGTTTAGCTGCGCTTCACCCTATGTTATTGGCATGTATAGCTGCAGAAGGCATAACAAAAGTCTATATTGAAACCTGTGAAGAATGTCCAAAGCAACAAATTCTATCAAACATTGATGACTACAAAGAACTAAGCCAAGCCATGGCAATAAAATTGAATGTTCATTGGGGGAGAATGCCTCAAATCAATGAGGAAAAGTTAGATGAAAAAGAAAATGAACCATCAAGACGAACCTTTTTCCGTACATTGATACCTACTCTTGCCAAACATACAGCCGACAATATTCAGCAAATGACGCAAACAACGACTACAGGTGATTATGTTCAAGGTATTTTGAGTACTGATGCACGAACCTTACCCGCATTACACAAACTCTTTATGCATGCTTTGCCTAAACTACAGGTCAATCATATCCCCGTACCTGTGATGGAAGGATTAGGTCTTGGAAACATCCAAGTGAGTGAAGCTTGTAGTGCATGTGCCAAATGTGTGGATGTTTGTGTAAGCAAAAGCTTATCTTTACGCAAGTTCGGCAGCCGTTTTATCTTGGATTTTCAAGCTGACTGTTGCACAGGCTGTAACCAATGCATTTCAATATGCCCTGAACAAGCTATAGAGGCATTACCTAGTGTTAGCTTACCATCTTTGATACAAAAAAAACCTAGACCTTTGGTCATGGTTAGTAACCAGTCATAAACAGGAGATTTTATGCCTCAAGAAATCATTAAGAATATTCAGTTTAAAGGACAAAAATCAAAAACGGTCAACCCAGCAAAAATGTGGATTCAAAGCTTCAATGAAAAAGAACAAAAAGTTCGCGCTATTAAAACATTGTTAAAATTTTGGGGGATTGCTGCGCTCTGCATCCTTATCCCCATTGCCCACTTTTTACTTGTTCCTCTCTTTTTTGTCATGGGCATCATTAAGCTTATGAAACTACTTCACAAAGCTGAAGACGGTTTGTATGCAGAAGGGACTTGCCCATCGTGTGAACAACACGTCAAACTTACCCTGGAAAACAATGCAGAATTACCACAATGGATAGACTGCCCAAACTGCAAGCAAGCCATTGAACTCAATAAACAGGTCAATTAAAATACTTTTTTTGCACTGCCCACTTATATTGAACAAAACTTAAATTGATATACCAATTGTACAACAAGCACATTACTAATCCAAAGCTAACAGTGTGTGATAAACATTTCTATTGGTAGAATAAACAGCTTACAACTTGGCTATTCAGTCTACCTATATTTTGTGAATCCATAACCAATTCATTGACTACTACATCTAAGTATCCTTCAAAGGATGAATCAAACCAAGTAATTTTATAGCGACCTCTGCATCACAGTGGACTTTTCAGCGAGTCAAAAATACCGTGCATACCCTTCGTATAGCATAAAAAAAGGCTAGCAACATTACGTTGCTAGCCTTTTCAATCAGAACTTCATCTGCTTATGATTTAGCGTCTTCTTCCTCGCCTTCATAATACAGACCATCTTTTTTCATTTGCCTATCCCATAACATCACACCCAGACCAAAGATAACCGCTGTAATCGCTACATCAATCCATGATGATAAAAATGGCGTGTGATCGTAGTTATCTGCTTCTCCACTAAGCATCCACATATAACGTTCGATGAATGTGCCAATCAAGATACTAACCGATGGGAACAACAACAATGCAGGTGAGTTACGTACGCCTTTGAAAATAAGCATCAAGAATGGTACAAATGAGTTGAGCAAGAAGAACACCCAATACAAGTATGCATTTGGTCCATCCAAAATTTTATCCCAACGTCTCATATCTTCAGGTAAATCACCGTACCACATGACAATATATTGCATGAATGCAAGATATGTCCAAATAATCGTCAATGCCAACATAATTTGCCCAATATAGTTAAATACATAATCATTAATACGGCGTTTTAGGTTGTCTCTCCAACGCAGTACGAACAAAGAAACGATAAAGAAGCCCAGAAATGCACGCATCATACTTTCAGTGTGATATAAACCATATACTGCACTGTACCAACGTGGCATTTGAATCATCTCAAAATCCCAAGATACAACAGAGCCATAAATCATAAATACGAAAGGTGCAAGTAATGCCCAATGCTTGAAACGTTGTCGGTCTGCAGGCTCAGAATGTGGGAAATCTTTACGCTGTAATTTGATGAAGTGAGCACAATATGCCCACACGACCAAATACAGAATTATTTCACGCATGTTGAAGAATGTAATATTATGCCAAGCATTGAGCGGCTCACCATACGTTTCCCCTGCCATCCATGGGAATGCATGTTCACCATTAGCAAGAATAATAAGTAATAAAATAAAACCCAGTGGAAATAAAGCACGTGAAGATGCCATCAAAAAACGAACTTCATAACGCCACTTACCACCCGATAAATGAATTACAGAAGACCAAAAAACTGCAGTTAGAGGGATGTAAAGTGTGAACAAGAAGTTGTCCATCAACACAATCCAATTTGGTAATGTCATTTCCATGGCTTAATTCCCCCCCTTGCTAGTCTCACCCATCAATTGAGACTTTCTTTCTTCCTTACTTGTAACAGTCATACGCTTTTGAATCACTTCGCGGACGTAGTTGACCACATGCCAACGTTCTTCTGGATTCATATCATAACCATACTTTGGCATGATATAGCTACCGAACGTAATCGTACCCCAAATCCAACCATCCGTAAGATCATTTTTAACATAGTCTGATGTTAAATCAGCAGGTTCAGCTTCAAAGATTTTGCCCACGGGACCCTTGCCGTTGCCAGTCGTACCATGACATGCCGCACAGAAAATATTAAACAAAGCTTGCCCCTTTAAAATCGATGCCTTAGTTGCTTTAATTGGATTCTTCAACTCTTCTGTAGCATCCCTATCAGCCATCTTCGTCCAAAGCCCACCAACAGGTACTGTATGAGCTGGTGGATTAAGCAATACACCTTCTTGAGGTTTGATAGAAGGTTGATTCATCAAATCACGTGACCAAGGCCACGCCATTGCTGTTGCAGGCACAGACAACATGCATAAGATTAATAAAAACTTTCTCATTGTGTCAGCTCCCGTACTTCCACAGCACCACATTCTTCTAATGCGGCGCGGATTTTTTCATTGTTCACTGGGTTGGTCTGAACTTCAATACCAATTTGATCAACACCCACCTGATGGTCATAATAAGATTTAACACGACGTGGCAAACCTGAATAAATTAAAAATGCAGCGATTGTACTTAATACACCAAGTAAAATAGTCATTTCATAAGCAATCACGATATCAGGTGGGAATACGATTACAGACTTACCACCTTGGGGTTGCACCGTAAACATAGATTGTGCAACACCTGCAGCAAAAATAAAACCTAAAATTGTTCCCGTAATAGCTCCAAAAAATGTAAACCGTTGGATAGGTTGATGGAACTCGCCTAAAAGCTCATTCACTTCAGGATGCTCGATGGGCGAATACAACTCAATATTGTCAATAATATCTTCTTTGTCATCAAGTGCGTTAAGCACACCCACAACATCCTTAGCTTTATCAAAATCATCATATGTAGCAAAGAGGAAATGTTTTTTTCTTATCCTTCTCATGACAACCCCTCCTCTGTTTTAATCATATCATCTTTAATTTTATCAAGGTCTTGAAGTTTTTGCTTACCATGTTTATTCCGATGATAAACCATCTCTTTAACTTCATACATGGATACAGATGGGAATACTTTACAGAAGATAAGGAATAGCATGGTGAACCAACCAAAACTCGCTGCTGTAATCGTCATTTGCACTAGACCAGGCCAAACAGCAACTTGTGTCCAAGGCTCATGGTTAGAAGCAAGTGGTGGGCTTACGATTTGAAAACGTTCCAGCCACATACCCAATTGAAGCAATAGTGAAATGACGAACATAGCCCACATATTTACACGAACTTTCTTCCATGCCATAGCAAATGGCACGATTGTTGCACAGAATAACATCGTCCAAACGATTCCTGCATAAGGACCCGTAAATTTATCCCACAACATTTCTCGGTCGAATAAGTTATCAGAGTACCAAATTGATGCATACTCTGAAAGATTTAAGAAGTTCCAAGCCATAGCGATCGCAAATGTTAAACGAGCTGTTTTATCCATGATTTCCGGTGTCATATATGCTTCAAACTTGAACAAGTAACGTAAAAGAACAAATAATGTGATAATTGCAGCACAACCTGAATACAATGCACCAGCCACAAAATATGGAGGGAACGATGTTACATGCCAACCAGGCATCATCGACATAGCAAAGTCAGATGCCACGATTGAGTGAACTGATACTGCCAAAGGAACCAAGAAACAAGCCATCAATACATAAGTCTTTTGGAATGCAACCCATTCAGTCGCTCTACCCATCCAACCTAATGACATGGCTGTATAAAGCTTTTTACGCCAACCTTTGGCTTTATCACGACAGATTGCCAAATCAGGAATCATACCAATGTATAAGAACAATGCTGATGATGTTGCATAGGTAGTAATCGCAAATGCATCCCATAGCAATGGTGAACGGAAGTTAGGCCAAATCGCATGTTGATTAGGGTAAGGAAGAACCCAATACATATCCCAAACACGACCAATATGAATCACTGGGAAAATAGCTGCTGTAGCAATGGAGAAGAAAGTCATGGCTTCAGCAAAACGGTAAATTGGTTTGCGCCAATCAGCATGTGTTAGCAATAGAATTGCAGACAATAATGTGCCCGAGTGGCTCATACCAATCCAAAATACGAAGTTTGAGATGTATGTTTGCCAATAATGCGGGTTATTCATTAACGCCACACCAAGACCCATATTATATTGGTATATTTCAGCTGCTACGCCACATAAAACCAGCGCAAAACAAACCGCTAAAACAATCCAAAATGCCTTTCTTGGCGATTCTAGACTAGCTAAGACATCTTCATTGATCTTAGCCCATTCTATATCCTTCATTTTAAAATCACTCATTTGGTGCTTCCCCTCTTCAAAACTTTTGCGATGCTGTGTGCATCATAACAACAGGTTAATTATGCGTTTGTATCACGAACACGATCCAAATACATCACACTTGGTTCAGTGTTCAGCTCTTCAAGAACACGGTAGCCACGCTCACCTTCAGTATGGAATTGCTCGTGCCTGTTTAATTCGACTTTATGTGATTCCCATGAATGGCTAACCTTACTTTCTTCATCTTTAAGATTACCAAACACGATTGCATCTGTTGGACAAGATTGCTGACAGGCAGTTTGTACTGCGCCATCTTCAACGTATCCACGTATACCTTTATCCGCTTGATCACCTTTTGCATTACGCAAACGCTGAACACAGAAAGTACACTTCTCCATAACACCTTTACTACGTACTGTAACATCAGGATTTAAAAGCATTTCCATTGGGTGTGGAATATCTTCTTGATAATCAAAGAAGTTAAAATAACGTACTTTGAATGGACAGTTGGTACCACAATAACGTGAACCAATGCAACGGTTATAGACTTGTGCATTTAAACCATCTGGATTGTGATACGTTGCAGCCACAGGGCAAACAGGCTCACAAGGCGCATGGTTACATTGCTGACACATCATGGGTGCAAAATGTGCACCACGTTCAGGATATTCACTATCTTCGACTGATAAATCAGCTTCACCTTCAGGTAAGTCCCAATAGCGTTCAATACGCATCCAAGACATGGTATGACCACTACCACATTTTTCTTTACCTACAGCAGGTATATTGTTTTCCGCATTACATGCTGTAACACAAGAAGCACAACCCGTACACTTATTCAGGTCAATAGACATCCCCCACATAATAGGTTCATCTTTATAATAGTCTCTTTGGTTAAGGCGAGACCAGTTTTCCAACATACGTGATAAACTCATGACTTATCCCTCCCCTTCATTGTGATCGAAGTCTTCAGCCGATACTGATTTAACAATTTCACGACCTTTTTGTGACATCGCTTCACTGGCTAGCACCAAATCACCATGCGCACGTGTTACGACTTCACCACGGTTTGCAACTTTAGTGATAGAAACCTTAGTAGCATGTGTTGCCAATTCGCCAGTTACCTTATCAAACTGTGGTGTTAAAATCTTAAATGGATTCACACCCACACCTTTAGCATAACGACCATATTCTGTATGACCATTACCCAATGGAATAGCGATTGTATCTTCTTGAATACCAGGGAAGATAACAACATCAACTTCCAAAGAACCAGCTGCAGAAGATACCTTCACTTTATCACCTGTAATCAAGCCAAGTTTCTTCGCTGTATTTGGATGAATTTCAACCCATGAGTCCCACATCACAGCAGTCAATTGGTCAGGAAGCTCTTGCAACCAAGGGCTATTCGCATGACGACCATCATACAAACCCATACGCGCTGACGGAACAAGATGATAAGCATATTTCCCATCACCTGCTGCTAATTTTGGCAAACGAACCACAGGAGCTTTGGCTTTAATTGGAGAAACAGCAGCTTCTTTAATGGTTACAAAACCAGATGCCAAGATTCCTTGTTGGAAACCTTCTTCATCGGTTTGACCCGTTGTGGTTGCTTTAGGTGGATTTACTAAAGCAGGTTTCATGGTAGCTAAAGAATCCCGAATATAAGCACCATAGTTATCCCAATTCTTAAATGTTGCATCCAGCTCACTCACCAAGCCAAGCATAATATCACCATAAGCGTAGGTAGATTCTTTTCCAAACACAGGGTTCATCACTGGCTGATGGATATTCAGATGACCATCTTCAGCTGCATATGCTGGCATGGATGTATTCCATTCTTCCAAATATGTATGCACAGGAAGCACCAAATCACAAGCCATGGTTGTTTCATCTGGGTACATAGAGAATGCGATACGCATTTTTGCTTTTGCAAAAGCTTCTTCAGCTTTCATGAAGCTTGGTGCTTGATACAATGGATTGGAACCATAAACCACAGCTGCATCAAAACTACCATCTGCCAAACCGTCAATAAACGCTTTCAAATCAGCCCAACCACCAAGTTGCGGCTGCAATTCTGGGAACGTTGGTTTTGTACGTGGCAATATTGTTTCACCAATATTACCTAGCATCATATTTAACAAATGAATCGCGTTTGCTGTTTCTGTACCGTGTGCGAAACCTTCAGCACTATTACCAGACAAGACCAAACTTGGACTATGTGAAACCAACATGTCACGTAACTTATGCATACGCTCAATAGACACGCCTGTAACTGCAGAAGCTTCTTTAACATCAACATCCAACTTAGCAGGCACTTCACCTTTAAAGTTTGAATCAGCAGCAACCAGTGAAGCCAACGCTAATGCTAAGTGAGCTTCCGTACCGGGTTTAATTGCAACCCAACGGTCTGCATTCGAACCTGTTAAAGTCATCTTCGATTCGATTTGAACCAATGTACCACGTGGTGCATTTCTAAATTGACCATATTGTGTGCCAAATTGAACTGGCGAGATCCAAGTACCTAAGAAATCAGCACCAAAAGAAACAATCAGTTTCGCTTTATCAAAATCATACTTAGGCATAGCATGACCCAATACTTTTTCATTGGCAGCTAGCCCTACCGCTGGTGGCAAAGTATCAAACACAAAGCTATTCTTAGAGCCCGCTGCATCCATATAAGCTTTAGTAATCACAGCCTGATGACCACTTGTAGCGCCGCTTAACCATGCAAGTTTTGAATTTTTCTTGCCCAAATGTTTTTTCAACAAGGTCTCAGCTTCAGCCCATGTTGTCTCAACCAACTTACCACCTTTGCGAATCATAGGTTTGCTAATACGGTCTGGATTATAATGACTTTGCAGACCAGCCTGACCCATTGCACATAACTTACCTAGGTTGGTTGATGAAGTTGGATTACCTTCAATCTTAATAACACGACCTTCTCGTGTTTTTACATGAATATTACAATTTGCGGGACATTGACGACATGTAGATGCGTAGTGCACTTCACGACCTGGGCGCACAAAATCCTCAGGGTCAACTGACGGCAAAACAAGTTCTTTACGAACCTCAAGGTCCACTTGGTTAACAATATCAGTATCACCACAACCCGTTAGAAGCAAAGCACTACCAGCACTGGTAAGCCCCATTGCCTTTAAAAACGTCCGGCGACTTAACTCATCGTTTAATTTCTTTTGACTCATCTCAAATCTCCTTAAATACCAGACAGCTTACTTGTGACATTGCCAGCAATCATGCGGCGCACGGGCAAACTTCTCTTTCAAAGATTTTGGCAATTTTTCAGTCATAATCTTAATATCCGATGCCTTCATCGTTACAGGGTGCTCAGAATCAAGCACTGCTGGCTGCGGATGCTTAACATCTAAAATTGGCTTATCTGTTGCTGCGGCGGGAATCATCCAACGTTTCGCAGGCAAAGGAAGACCTACATCAGATTCCCCTTGAAATTGTTCATGGCAGCTTAAACACCAACCCATAGTCAATGGTTTAACCTTGCGACCAACAGAAAATGTTTTTACATCACCATGGCACATACCACATGTTTGTTGCGTAGAACGACCATCTTTAAAGATAAAGCGTTGTACATGGCGCTTGTGATTAAATTCAACAAAATCAGGCAAATCATGAACTTTCAACCAAGGAATAGGCTCTTTCTTTTCCCAATATGAAAACAGCTTCTTAATACGAGGCGTTTCACGCACTGAAGGAAGGTTAGAGTGACAGCCAATACATTTCGCTACGGGAGGAATACCTGCCACTTTACTGCGACGAGCACCACTATGACAGTACATACAGTTAATTTTAAACTTGCCAGCATGTCGTGCATGTGGAAACTCAAATGGTTGTGGTGCATTACTTACATCATCAGCATACGCCTCTGCTGCAAACAACATTATTAAAGGTAACGTCAGCAGCACAACAGCAAAACGACCTATATTTTTTTTCTTCAAGTGAAACATATAATGAACTCTCCCCTATTCAAAAAACACCAAAAATAAACTTAACCAGTCAATCAATACTACCGTGTAACATAGTCACCAAAATCATGTGTGCGCAAGTTACAAAATCAAACAGATTAGGCAAGAAAAAAATAACCCTATTTTTAATCTGTATTCACATATTGCCACCAAAAAATAAAAAAGGCTTTGATAACAAGCTTTTCTTACATGATGAAATATTAATATATATTAATTTAATTCTTAGAAGCTAAACTTCTAAGCTCGGCAATTGCAGCCGAATAGTCTGGTGTATTATACACTGCAGAGCCAGCAACAAAACAATCTGCACCTGCAGCAGACACTTCTTCAATCGTTTTAGGACTAACACCACCATCAACGTGCAAGAAGGCATCTGAACCAACAGCATCCAACATGGCACGTGCCTCTTTAATTTTATCTGTAACCGCATGGATATACGACTGTCCGCCATAACCAGGGTTTACACTCATTAATAAAATCAAATCGGTACAATGCAAAACATTTTTTAATGTTGAAACTGGGGTTGAAGGACAAAGCGCAACACCAGCTTTGCAACCCAAAGAACGAATCAATTGTAATGTGCGCTCCAAGTGTACACATGCTTCTTGATGTATGGTGATCATATCCGCACCAGCTTTAGCAAAAGCTTCAACTTGTGTTTCAGGATGCTCCACCATCAGGTGAACATCCATTACTTTTTTTGTATGCGGGCGAATCGCTTTAACGATATTATCACCAATAGTGATTGGTGGTACAAATGTACCGTCCATAACATCAACGTGAACCCAGTCACATCCGCCTTCATCAATGGCTTTAATTTCTTTTTCTAAGTTGGCAAAATCTGCCGATAAAATTGAGGGTGCTATAATTACTTTTTTCATGGGCGAATTTATAACCGCAACAAGCAAGCTCGTCCAGCAATTATTAAAATTACATGAAGCTACACACCCCACTATTGACACTAAGATATTGCACAGTATATTTCGCGGAAATTTAGATTTTATACTATTAATTAAATTGAGTATTGCTCATTAGCAATCAGGAGAACTTTAAATTGGCTAATCATGTTTCAGCTTTAAAACGCGCCCGTCAAGACATTAAAAAACGCGACCAAAACCGCGCACAAAAATCCACTATGCGTACAGCAATCAAACGCGTACACCAAGCAATTGAAGCTGGCGACCAAAAACTAGCAAATGAAGCTATGGTTAAAGCAACATCATTGTTAGCTCGCGCTGGTCGCAAAGGTATTATGCATGCTAAAACAGCATCACGTAGTGTATCTCGTTTAAACGCTAACATTAAAGCAATCAAAGCTTAATCAAACCAACTTTTACAATTTATTAAGGCTTCTTCGGAAGCCTTTTTTATTGCCTAACTTTTAAAGTTTAAGTCAACCATAGTAAAAGCTGAGCTTCATCCACAACCTGCACGCCTAACTCTTCAGCTTTCTTTAACTTTGAACCTGCTTTTTCACCCGCAATCAAAATATCCGTGTTTTTGGACACTGCACTTGCCACCTTAGCACCCTGTTGCTGTAATAATATTTTAGCTTGATTGCGTTTAATATTGGAAAATGAACCCGTGATAACCACTGTTTTCCCAACCAAGGGGTGATTACTATCTATTTCAACGACTTCTTCTGCCTGCACCTGAACACCATATTTAAACATTTTCTCTAATACTTGCAGGTTGTGTTCCTCCATGAAAAAATGAATCAATGAGGCTGCTACTTCCTTGCCCACATCATTGATTTCGATTAAATCTTCTTCACTGGCATGCTGTAATGCGTACAACGTTTGAAAGTGTTGTGCTAAAGACGTTGCCGTAGCCTGCCCCACATGACGAATACCCAAAGCATAAATAAAACGCGATAAAGCAATGTTTTTTCTACTTTCTATAGCCTGCTGAAGGTTGGATATTTTCTTCTCACCCATACCTTCCCAAGTGGATAATACTTCATAATCCAAGTTAAATACATCCGCAATATTTTTGATTAAACCTTTATCCACCAAACTTTCTGCAAGCTTGCTGCCAAAACCTTCAATATCAAAACCATCACGCGATACAAAATGTTTGATACGCTCTTTGAGTTGCGCAGAACATGAGAGTCCGCCTGTACAACGAATCGCAGCTTCACCTTCTTCTTGTTCTACAGCCGCATCACATACTGGACAATGTTCTGGCACAGGTGTTGATTCAACACGGTGTTCTTCACCAATAGATAAGCTTTTAACCACCTCAGGAATCACATCACCTGCGCGACGAATTACCACCCTATCCCCAACACGCACATCTTTTCGCGCCAGTTCTTGGATATTATGTAAGGTAGCTCGTGATACCATCACACCTGCTACATTCACTGGTTTCATGTTAGCTACAGGCGTAATCACACCTGTTCGCCCCACCTGCCAAGTAATGGCTTCAACCACCGTTTCCACTTCTTCTGCAGGAAATTTATAAGCAATCGCCCAACGTGGTGAACGCGCCACTGCACCTAATAATTTTTGCTGCTTAAAATCATTAACCTTAAACACCATACCATCAATCTCATAGTCCAAGCTGGGACGTTTTTTCATCCAAGTTTGGTAATGTTTAAACATCGCTTGCTCATCTTTTAACAATGCTGTTTCTTGGATTGCAAAACCTTGTTGCCCTAATTTTTGCAGCAACTCATTTTGACTGGAGGCAAATTCATCTCCACCCAATCCTGTGGCATAGGCAAAAAAGGAAAGTTTACGGCTAGCCGTAATCGAAGCATCCAATTGTCGCAAAGAGCCTGCTGCTGCATTTCTAGGGTTGGCAAACACTTTTTCACCAGCTTCTTGCTGTTTTTGGTTGAGAGCCTGAAAAGAAGCTTTGGACATATACACTTCACCACGCACTTCAAACTTATCGGGCACATTACCTGTAAGCGACCACGGAATACCTGCCACTGAGCGAATATTGTCGGTCACATCCTCGCCTGTAATTCCATCACCTCGCGTGGCAGCATAGACCATTTGTCCAAATTCATAATAAATATTAATAGCTAAGCCATCGACTTTAGGTTCTGCAATATAAATAAGCGGCTCATTATCTGCCAAAATATCTTTATGCCTGCGCACAAAATCGCTGATTTCTTCATCAGAGAATGCATTGGCTAGTGATAGCATGGGAACTGCATGTTTACGGCTTTGGAATGCGGTATCGGGTTTAAAGCCTACGGTCTGTGTGGGTGAATCATTAGGTACAGGCTTGCCAAGCTGCTGCTCTAAATCAGCCAGCTCCCTAAGTAATTGATCATATTCTTCATCTGTAATTTCAGGAGCATCTAATACATAATATTTGTAATTATGCCCTTTTAAAGTGCCCCTAAGCTCATGAATACGCTGTTGAATGCTATCTACATTCACTTGGTAATAGGTTCCGCCAATAATTTCTCGATATAATCCGTAAGCTCTGGTGCCATCCACTCCACAGCACCATTCAAATGCTGTCTAATCTTACCATTTTTATCAATAATAAAAGTCTCTGGATAACGAAATACACCATATCCTTGCGCTGTTGTGGAGTCCACATCGTGCAACACAGTGAAAGTCATGTTTTGTTCTTTAACGAATTTCACCACATCATCCCGACTTCTATCTACTGAAACTGCAACAATTTCAAAATCTTTATCTTTTAATTGATTGTATAACTTCACCATAGAAGGTACTTCTTTACGGCAAGGAGGGCACCATGTAGCCCAAAAGTTTAGCAACACAACTTTACCCTTTGGCAAACCTTGCAGTTTATCTTGTAAATCTGGCAAACTGATTGGTTTGACTAGGTCACCAACCCGTACTGGTTTTACCGCTTCAGGCATCAATGTTGATAATGCAACGCCAACCACAACCACCAACGCCAATGCAGCTATAAGTCTTTTATTCATCATTTTCCTCTTTTACTATTATTAGTGCTATTCTCATCTCATTCACATGCATTCTCAATATCATAAAAGAAAAGCACGAGCACATCGTACCCGTACTTTCCTAAAACATCCTATCTTTTTACATGCATCATCACAGAGTAAATAACCCTTTTCAAGTCATCATTTGTGATAAAAAAACATAAATCATTTCACCTTAGGTGGCACAATAATCACAAATACTTGGTCACCACGTCTATCAAGAAGCACACGCAACGCATGTCCCTTGCTAAGATTTTTAGCATACTTCTCAAAAGTACGAACACTATCAATCACATGCCCATCAATACGTAAAATAACATCATTGCGTTGTATACCAGCTCGGGCTGCAGGCGAACGTTGTAAAACTTGCTTCACTACAACCCCTTTATCACTTCGTGTGCGTAGTTGTTCAGCCAAAGCTTTGGTCAAGGGTTGCACCAAGATACCATGTTTAGCAAGCGATGTTTTCTGCTGCTGTTTTTGCGCTGCCATATCATCAGGCATTTCTTCAACAATCACGGGAATCACTTTGCGTTTACCATTGCGAATGACTTCAACCAGCACCTTGTCTCCAGGTTGATGACGTGCAATTTTAATCGGCAAATCATGTGCTTTATGAATCACTTGACCATCAACTACCACTATCACATCACCAGCTTGAATCCCTGCTTTATCAGCCGCAGAACCAGCTTCAACTTGAGGAATCAAAGCACCTTGACGATTTTTCAAACCCAAAGCTTTCATGGTCGCTTTATCTACATCTTGAATACGTACACCCAGTCTTGCCCGCTGCACATGCCCATTTTCACGTAAATCTTTAAATACTGATTTTGCTAAATTAATCGGAATAGCAAAGCCAATGCCGTTATTTCCGCCACTTTGCGAATAAATAGCTGTATTAATACCCACAAGCTCACCATCAATATTAAACAATGGACCACCTGAGTTTCCAGGGTTAATCGCGGCATCGGTTTGAATAAAGTCATCATAAGGACCTGAGCCAATCACCCGTCCTTTTGCCGATACAATGCCTGCAGTTACCGTTTGCTCTAGACCAAAAGGATTACCAATGGCAACAACCCAGTCACCCACTCGCAATTTGTCCGAGTTACCAAGCTTCACAGCTCTTAAAGCTAAACCTTTACTATCAATTTTCAGTAAAGCTACGTCTAATTTTGGGTCGGTACCAATCAATTTGGCTTCGAGCTCCTGGCCATCACTTAAAGTCACTACAATTTCATCCGCATCTTTAACCACATGGTTATTGGTAACAATATAACCCTTTTTAGAAAGGATGAAACCTGTACCTAAAGCATGACGCTCTTGTTTGGGCATTTGATCCAAAAAACCACGAAAAAAGTCATCAAATGGAGAACCAGGCATATGACCAAATGGCATTTGTAACTGTGGTGCTTTGGCATACTGCGTGGTACTAATATTCACTACCGAAGGTTTTTGTTCTGCTGCCAAATCTGCAAAACTATCTGGCATTGCATAGGTTAAATGTGGCAACACCAGCATCAGTGTTGCAATCAATAAAGGTTTCATCATCTGTTTCAAGGTCTATCTCCTTATTCCTATCGTCATGAGTTCAAGCATGCAAAACATTGAAAGCGCAACATGAATCTTTTATGAAATCAAACGCGCGGCTTTTTGTATATTGGGTTCTCACTTTTGAATTTCAACCATTTTTGGCATTTCAAAACTATCGACTCGCTTCATCAACCATAGCCATGTCATACCTGCACCAAGCAGACCACCAATAGCAGAAAACAAGTCACCAGATAAACCGAAGTTTTCAGCAAATTGAAATGCAAGCCCGCCAACAATCAAAAATGCCAACACAGGATAACCATAAAACATCATGCTTGCTGTTAAAATCAATTGATCGGGTACTTCTACCGTCACAATATCACCTTCTTTGGCATTTAAAGCATTGGGCAAGCGAATATCAAAGTCATCTTTATTCTTTTCCTTAAGATTCCAAGAGCCCAATGTGCCACAGGCTGCTTTACCCGCACATGAACCACACGATGAGTCGCGTTGTGCACGAATGACCACATCACCCTTTTCAACAGCAATTACAATGCCGACTTTTTTCAAGCCAGCACTTCCCCAATTTTTATTTGCACGCCGCGTAAATAATCCGCTGCATTCATAGCTTTTTTACCTTCAGGTTGAATTTGCGTGATGCGATAGACTTGACCATTCCCACAGCTTACATCCAAACCTTGCTTTATATCAACCACAACACCTGCTTGTTGTTGTTTTGAACCATTTAGAACTTCACCAGTAATAATTTTCAGCATCTTACCTTGATAGGATGTACGCACCCCAGGCTTAGGTGTAAAACAACGTACTAAACGCTCAATATATTCAGCATCCAAAGCCCAATCAACCACCCGCTCATCATTGGTTATTTTCTTAGCATAAGTCATACCCGCCTCGTCTTGCGGCTTGGGCTCTAATTCACCTGAAACAATGTTTGGTAAAGCCTGCATCAAAGCTTGTGCACCCAATTCTTCTAGTTCTGACCACAAAGTATGTCCTGTGCTTTCAGGCGTAATGGGGATGCGCTTTTCAAGGTATATGCCACCAGTATCCAAGCCTTCTTCCATCTGCATAATACAAACACCCGTTTCATCATCACCTGCCAGCAAAGCACGTTCAATAGGTGCTGCACCTCGCCAACGTGGCAGCAGCGATGCATGTACATTAATCGGCGCAACTTTAGGTGTTTCAAGCCAAGATACTGGCAAAATCATGCCAAATGCCACCACTACCAACACATCACAGTCTTTTTCTTTTAACCATTGCAATGCTTCATCATTATCTTGTAGTTTTTCAGGGGTAATCACATCAATATTGGCTGCCAAGGCTGCTTTCTTCACAGGTGATGGGGTGAGCTTCATACCGCGCCCTGACTTACGGTCAGGCTGTGATACCACCCCCACTACTTCTACGTTATCTGCTTGCATTAAAGCATTTAGGCAGCCCACAGAAAATGCAGGTGTACCTGCAAAAACTACTTTAATCATGATAGGTACTTCTTCTTCAACTTCTTTATAATCATGCGACGTTTAAGCGGCGAAAAGTAATCAATAAACACCTTGCCATCCAAATGGTCAAACTCATGTTGCAATGCCACCGCTTGAAAACCTGTGAAATCTTCTTCGTGTTTTTTGCCATGCAAATCATACCAACGCAGACGCACAGCATTCGGACGCTCCACATCGCCATAAATATCAGGAAGGGATAAACACCCTTCTTCATTGATATCCGTTTCTTCACTTTTCCAAAGAAATTCAGGATTAATCCATACTTTATGACTGCGCTCACCTTCGGCTTCTTCACTCCGCCAGTCCACATCAGTAACAGCCACGCGCAACGATACTCCAACCTGTGGTGCAGCAAGCCCTACACCTGGTGCATCATACATGGTATCCAACATATCCTGTACTAGCTCGTGCAAAGCTGGGTCATCAAAGACTTTCACAGGTTTTGCTACCTGCTTTAAACAGTCTTCAGGATAAATCAGTATTCGCCTAATCGTCATATCTTTTCACTCTCTATAGGTTATCTGAAGCATAAGGGGTAAGTAAATGTAAAGTTTGGTCTAAACCACCATTACTTAATGCATACGGCGCAAGTTCACGTACTTTGGGTTTAGCATGAAAGGCAATACCCACAGCAGCAGTCTCTAACATAGGCAAATCATTCGCCCCATCACCCAATGCTACCGATGCCGCCAAATCAATGCCCCATACTTCGCTCTGTTGCTTTAAAAGCTCTTTTTTCACTTGGGCATCAACAATACTACCAAGCACACGCCCCGTAAGTTTACCATCCACGATTTCTAAAGTATTGGCTGCTACGAAATCTAAATCCAAACGTTCTTGTAACAAAGCTGTGAAATAGGTGAACCCACCCGATACCAAACCAACCTTCCAACCCGCTTCATGAACCGTTTTAATTAAGTTTTCAGCACCCTTGGTCAAACGAATGCGTTCCTCATACACACGTTTTAACACTGATTCATCCAAACCTGCCAATAGCTTCACCCTAGCAACCAATGATTCCGAGAAGTCCAACTTACCTTCCATGGCCTGCTGTGTAATAGCTGCAATATCTTTTTTGATACCTAAAAAATCTGCAATTTCATCAATACATTCGCACTGAATCAATGTGCTGTCCATATCCATAAATAAAATGCCTGGTGCTTCCAAGCTTGGTACAGGGTTGGCTTCAACAAAGGCAATATCAATGCCTGTTTCTTCAGATAGTTTGCGAAATTGTTTGCTTAAAAACTTACCACTTGAGCCTTGCCCATAAATACCAAGCTTCCAGCCTCCGCTTACTTCAAGCGCATATGTTACTTCAAGCCCTGCATCATCAAGCGCTGCTGCCACCTTGGCATAGGCTTCATCATGCGATGTTTGCGACAAATAAAGCTGCAAATTTGCTACATGTTCACAGCTTTCAGATACATAAGATTTCAACATAAGCCGTAGCTTATAAAAATTCAGCGAGATTGCATCTTTTGCTTTTCACACCCAAAAACATAAGGGTTATTTAAGCTTTAGGCTCACCTTTAAACACCCAAAAAAGTTGTCCACGAATCCTGTGGATAACTTTGTGGATAATACTGTGTGTAACCTGCATCAGCTTAAATATACAATACACTTAGCTTTTTGCATATTTTTTAAGCAATACAACCATACCCTTTATTTAACAGTAACTTACATCACTAAATAACATACCTGAAGGAGAAATTAGGTTAAATTGTGACAAATGTATGGCATCACTTTAAAAAGTGCATAAGTTTACTTGTGTCAAGAATTATTTTCTTATATCCACCCTCATACTTAGGCTGATTAAATGAGTGTTTTTTATCTAGCACATTGCATAAGCTCAACTCCCCCCTTACGCTTGCAGCCATGAAAGCTTACGCACTCAAACGTCTCATGGGCATGATTCCCTTGCTGCTGGGCATTACCATCATATCCTTTGGTATGATGCATCTTGCTCCAGGCGAACCATCGGTGGTCGGTCAAGCTTTCGACCCTAAAGTGTCCTCTGAAGACATCGAACGATTACGCAACTTCTATGGTTTGGACAAACCACTATATCAACAATACTTTGATTGGTTAGGTAGACTTACTACTTTGGATTTTGGTAATTCATTTTCTGCTGATGGTCGTCCTGTATTGGATAAAATCACCGAGCGTTTACCCGTCACCCTTTGGATTAACATACTTGCCATGGCATTTATTCTTATTGTTGCCGTACCTATTGGCGTGGTCTCCGCTGTACGCAAGGATTCATGGTTAGACCGCAGTTTAACCGTATTTGTCTTTCTAGCTTTTGCCATTCCCTCTTTTTGGTTGGGTTTATTGCTGATGATGGCTCTAGGTGTAAACATGCAACTACTGCCCATATCAGGCATACATGACTACGACTGGCAGCAAATGAGCTGGGTCCATCAGCAGTTAGACCTGCTCAAACATCTGATACTACCCGTATTTGTCTCAGCCATTGGTGGGCTTGCAGGTATGTCTCGCTTTATGCGTACAGGTATGTTGGATGTGATTCGCAGCGAATATATTACCACCGCCCGCGCCATGGGAGTCTCCGAAACATCCATCCACTACCGCTTAGCTCTAAAAAACGCACTTTTGCCCATGATTACACTCTTAGGGCTATCCATTCCAGGACTGATTGGCGGCTCAGTCATTGTCGAGCAACTATTTTCCATCCCTGGCATGGGTTTATTGTTCTTTGAAGCCGTGCTTTCAAGAGATTATCCCTTGGTCATGGGCATTACCGTCATTGGAGCAGTTCTAACCCTTCTCGGCAACCTTATCGCAGACCTTGCTTATGCTTGGGCTGACCCACGCATTCGACAGTAAGATTTTAAACAAACCAAACTGACAGTACGACCTTATTTTATACCCAACCTGTACCTGCTTGTCAGCATTGGCATCGTACTTATTTCCCTTACCTATTTCACACCCCTATAACCTTTCGCTTTTTATATCAGTTTAGTTAAGATATGCCCCACTGATATTTAGGAGTTTACATGCCAATTCATATTGTTGTTGCCAACCGGCTGATTAAAATTTTTGGCGCATTGATTAAGGCATTGAGCTATGTGTTTCATGCTGTGCTGCCCAATTATCGTTTTACTATCCCTGACTACAGCTCAGCCAAGTGCAAATCGAAAAAGCAACAACAAATCCCCAAAATTATTTGGCAAACCAACTTCACCAACAAAGCGTCTTTTCCAGTATATATCAATTATCTATTTAACCGCTTGATGTCATTATCTTATGACTACCGCTATGTTAGCACAGAAGCACGCCTTGAATATTTAGAGCAATATGCATCGCCAGAGGTTATCACTGCCTACAAACAACTTACCAATGGAGCAGCCCAAGCCGATTTATGGCGCATGTTTGTACTCAATCATGAAGGTGGTGTGTATATGGACATTGATGCTCACCTCGTCTGGCCATTGGCATGGTTGATTAAACCCGAAGACAAAGAGTTATTTCTCGTCAATAAAGAGCATTACACCAATTATCTCATTGCCTCCACGCCCAACCACCCTATTCTTAAAGAAACCATTAATATTATCGTGGACAACATTGAAAACCGCAGGGTTGACCAAGGTGTATATTATTTAACAGGCCCTGTTACCTTTAACCAAGCCATTGGTGAACAAAAGCCCAACAGTAGATTTTACCGTGTCACCTGCATTCAGGGCAGCTTCACCAACGAGCACTTTCAATATATCGACCGCCCACGTAGCAAGTGGACACATGTAGATAACAAAGACCTTTTAAAGTAATGCAACCTTGAACACAAAAACAAGAAGTATTGGGCTATTGGGTGCCATATCCATTGGTATTGGCGGCATGGTTGGTGGTGGAATTTTTGCTGTACTTGGTGAGGCAGTATCTTTAGCACATGGAGCAACAGCTATTGCTTTTTTATTTGCAGGTCTTGTGGCTCTTTTAACCGCGTACGCCTACAGTAAACTATCGATAACTTTTCAAAACCGTGGTGGTACTGTAGTATTTATCGACCAAGCTTTCGGCAACAATATTTTATCCAGTAGCGTAAATTTAATGCTTTGGCTTAGTTATCTCATCACAATAGCACTTTATGCATCAGCATTTGCATCTTATGGGCAAACTTTTCTACATGGTAGCTCTACATCTTTACAGCACCACTTTTTGATTACCATTGCTATTATTTTACCTGCCATCATTAATTTAATAAGCACTTCATTTGTCAGTAAATCTGAATTTATTATTGTATTGATTAAAGTTACCTTGTTGATTCTTATCATCATATCAGGTATTTTCTATATTGACCCCGACAAGTTATCCCCCGCTCATTGGGAATCACCACTAGCCATCGTTACTGCAGGTATGATTATTTTTGTTGCATATGAAGGATTTGAGCTCATTGCCAATGCTGCAGAAGACATCAAATCACCGGAAAAGAATCTTCCTAAAGCATTTTTTACTGCAACAATCTTTGTTATTTTATTATATGTTCTTATTTCTTTGGTGACTGTCGGCGTTGTTCCTGAAGCGCAACTTTTAGAAGCCAAAGATTATGCACTAGCTATTGCTGCTAAACCAGCCCTAGGTAATATTGGTTTTACTGTCGTAGCAATCGCAGCTCTTCTTTCAACCTTCTCTGCCATCAATGCCACCATTTATGGCAACGCAAGGTTGGGTTATTTTCTTGCTAGAAAAGGAGAGCTTCCACAAGAGCTCAGCACACTTAGAAAAAATATACCTAGCCATGACATCATTGTTATTTCATTACTCAGTATCGGCATTGCCAACGCCATTTCACTGAATGAAATTGCAATTATTGGCAGTGCAGGATTCTTGCTTGTTTTCACTATTGTTAATTTCGCAGCTTTCAAACTTCGCCATAAAATTCATGCGCGAGCAGAAGTCCTTATTGCTGCTTTCACCTTGAGTCTCGCTGCATTGCTAACCCTCATTACCTATACCTACAATACAAGCCCTAAAGCCGTCATCGTCTTTGCTGGTTTTATTATGATAGCCGTGCTCTTTGAACTTTTATATGGTGTATTTGTTCGAAAACATTTTTTTAAACGTAATTACAAAGTATAAGCTGACTTATAGGCAGATAAGGGTTTTGGTTCATATATTGTAAGCTGCAAACTCAACGCACCTGCGTATTGCTTACTTATACTTATCAAATGCAATACGAGCCCCTTTTAAGTTGACATATTATTATTGTATAATATATTTATGCGCTAAATTCAAAAACAGTGAGAGGAGTTTTTATGGCACGGGTGGTTATTTTAGGAGCTGGAATTTCTGGTCATACAGCAGCACGATATTTAAACAAATCATTAGGCAGGGAGCATGAAATCATTATGATTTCTCCAAATGCAACATGGAACTGGGTTCCATCAAATATTTGGGTTGGCGTAGGTCAAATGAAAGAAGAAGACGTTACTTTCGACCTTGCAGAAGTATATAAAAAGAAAACCAATATTGATTTTAGACAAGCCAAAGCTTTATCGATTCACCCCGATGGCAGCAAAGATAATACAAAACCATTTGTTACCATTGAATATACATTGGAAAGCAAAGCTGGAGAGCAAGAAACCATTGAATATGACTATTTAATCAATGCAACTGGACCAAAACTTAACTTTGCAGCAACAGAAGGACTAGGACCTGACCATGGTCATACTGTTTCGGTTTGTACCCCAAGTCATGCTATTGAAGCCAGTGAAAAACTTCAAGCAACTATTGATTCTATGCGCGAAGGCAAAGAATGCACATTTGTTATTGGTACGGGTCATGGCATGTGTACATGTCAAGGTGCTGCCTTTGAATATATTTATAATATTGAACATGTGCTTAAAGAAGCAGGTGTTCGTGATAAAGCACGTATCGTATGGTTAAGTAATGAGTATGAGCTTGGCGACTTTGGCATGGGTGGCGTTCATATTAAACGTGGTGGTTATATCACCAACGGTAAAACCTTCGCAGAATCACTGATGGTAGAGCGCGATATTGAATGGATTACGCGTGCCCATGTTTCTAAAGTTGAAGCAGGAAAAATTCACTATGAAACTCTGGATGGTTCAACCCATGAAATTGAATTTGATTTCTCTATGTTGATTCCACCATTTGCGGGCGTTGGTTTAAAAGCTTTTAATAAAGATGGTGAAGACATTACAAGCGATATTTTTGCACCCAATGGTTTCATGAAAGTTGATGCCGACTACACACCTCGCCCATACGAAGAATGGAGCGCTGGTGATTGGCCAAAACATTACCAAACACCAAGTCACAAAAACATGTTTGCCATTGGTATCGCTTTTGCCCCACCGCATTTGATTAGTAAACCTATGCAAAGTGCAAATGGAACACCTATCAACCCAACACCACCGCGAACAGGCATGCCATCGGCTGCTATCGCAATTGCTGTTGCCAACAGTATCAGCGATATGATTAAGAAGGGTACGGATGAACCTACCCATCATGCTTCCATGGCGGAAATGGGTGCTGCT